>QKCF01000063.1 GCA_003246935.1 Sunxiuqinia sp.
TGCCTTTGGTGTTACATTTCAACCTGAAGAAATTAGGGCTTTGGCATTCTACGTAAAGCAAGGACTTCCCGAGAATCGGGATGAGTTGAAGCCTGCTTTATCCGGCAATGATGTTGTTGAATCGGAGGTGCAGAAGTTTCTGGTCGATACGGTCCTGAGCGGATTAAATGTGCCATGGGGACTTGAGTTTTTACCTAATGGCGATTTGCTCATTTCGGAGCGCGAAGGGAAGTTACTGCGCTATACCGGTAAGGAGCTACAGGAAATTAGCGGCTTACCCGAGATCATGGTGAAAGGGCAAGGTGGATTGCTGGATCTGGAACTGAATCCGGACTATGAGAATAACGGATGGCTCTATTTCACGTACTCCGGTTACGCTGAGGACGATAAAACCAAAGGTTGTACAAATGTAATGCGAGCTCGTTTAAAAGGAAATCAATTGGTTGATCAGGAAGTTATTTTTAACGGTACTCTTGACTCTGACAAAGGTCACCACTGGGGAAGTAAGTTGGAGTTCGACCGGAAAGGTCATCTTTTTTTCGGTGTTGGCGATCGCGGAAATCGGGATGAGAACCCTCAAAGTTTAACAAACCATGCCGGTAAGATTCACCGGATTATGGATGATGGATCGATACCTTCTGACAATCCCTTTGTTGATACACCGGGAGCTATGTTGTCAATTTACTCTTACGGTCACCGTAACCCGCAAGGGACTTGTATGAACCCGGAGACAGGAGAGATTTTCGAGACAGAACACGGACCAATGGGGGGAGATGAGTTAAATGTAATCAAACCAGGACATAACTATGGTTGGCCTGTAATTTCATACGGTATCAACTACAACGGTACAAAATTTACTGATATAACAGAAAAAGAGGGGATGGAACAGCCTTTGACCTATTGGGTGCCTTCAATTGCACCATGTGGAATGACTTTCGTAAAAGGCGATCGCTATCCGCAATGGAAAAACAATATTCTGATTGGCTCGTTGCGTTTTCAGTATCTGGAGCGTGTGGTGTTAGACGGTTACAATGTAACGCATCACGAAAAACTGCTGGAAGGAATCGGGCGTGTTCGAAATGTAGAAATGAGTCCTGATGGCTTTATCTACGTTGCCATTGAGAATCCCGGAAAGATCTTAAAGCTTGTTCCGGTTAATTAGCGAACGAGTGTGAAATGAATTAAAAAAGGAGAGAACTTCAGTCGTGGTTCTCTCTTTTTTTCTTATTGAGTTTCCAATTTCTATTATTTTTTCATTGGCTGGTTCTTGGGGACCTTTCGTTTACTTTCGGGTTTAATAAAGGCCATTGGGTTATAGAAGATCCGGTCTCGCAACTGTGCTTGTCTGGTCATTCTCCAGCGGTTGATGTAGGTAAGCACTTTGCGCAAAACATCAAAATACAGCGATATTGCTAAAACGGAAGTGAAAAGCCATAGTGCCAGTAAGTTGAAAATGACGGTCGGTATTTTTACCGGTCCTATGAATTTGTAAGGCGCATAGAAATGTGCCCGCCCGTTGTGCTCAAACGGCATACGATAAATAGGTTCGTCACCCTGATGATAGCGATCATTTGAAATGTATATTTTATTGGGCGAATATTTATCGCGCACCAGAAGCTCCATCTTTTTATTCGTATGTTGGTTTTTGAACTCCTGAAGTTTTTCCGGCTCATTTCCGTACTGACTCAGCAACTTGTTGTATTTGTCATTCAGAAAGTCATTTGCTTCGTGATAAAAGTTCTCGTATGTTTTTTGCGCTTTTGTAAGGTACTTTTTCAGTGCTTGATAGTCCAGCGGTTTCGTTCCTTGTTGATCAAAGGCTTGGATGTTGGCAACAATCGTATCATTGGTTGAAATACCACTTTTTTCAATTTCGGCAAATGAATTGTAGAGTAATGGCGCAATCGAAGCTGCTTCTTTCGGTTCCTGATTTTGAAGTAGACGCTCGTGCGCCTGAGTCAACTTTTGCACTTCGGGGATGAAGTAGTAAGCTTTAAAGCCCCACTCATTCTTTGTCAGCTCTTCTTCGAATAAGTTTTTTCTATACGAATTATTCGTGTACTGGTTCACTGCTAAAGCCTCGTACGACCAGCGTGAGGCCATAGCATCGCCAATAATCGGGGTATGGTCATAGCTGGCAATCGAATTGTGCATTTTGTTGAAATCGACAATTACACCACTAAGTAGCAGCTGAGGAACCAACATTAAAGGAATCATCACATAGATTGCTACTGCTGAATCGAGTCCGGCGGACAGATTTAGCCCAAGCAAATTGGCAAAGCAAGCGGTCGAAAACAGAATTGCCCACGTCTCAAATGTCAAGTCCTTGATTTCAAGTAAATAGTTTCCGATTAAGACAAACGAAAGTACCTGAATGGCAGATATGATGAAAAGTATTGTGATTTTCGAAACGAAATAAGCTCCTTTACTCAGGTTAAGGAACTCTTCTCGCGTTCGGATTTTTCGATCTTTAAAAATCTCTTCTGCACTAATGCTGAGGCCGATAAATAAAGCGACAACCACACTCATAAACAGATAGGCTGGGATGTTGTCGTTTTCGGCAAAGATGTACTTGCCTTGGTAGAAGAATTTTGTGAAATATCCCAGAATGAGAGCCAGGATTGGCGCTTCGAGCAGTGCAATAGACAAGTATTGCCTGTTGGAACGTTTTGATGCGAAATCGCGTTGAAGGAATAGTTTAAACTGCTTGAACCAACTTGGTGTTTTAAAGAGATTTTCCGGGAATTTAATTTTCTTCACCGGATTTGAATGCATAAAATCGATGACTCGTGGCTCTACTTTTTCGCGGTAGGCTTGATACCATTCCTCCGGTGAAACCTTCCGGCGACGAATGCTTTTTCCAAATGGGTCAACCATCCTGGTTTCGATAATTTGAAGAGGTTGTTCCGTCTTCACAGTACCGCAGGACATACATTCACTTTCGTCGGGGTTCACGTAGCTCGCCTGATTTTTGAAATAGGTGATTGCTTCCATCGGATTACCAAAGAAAACCACCCGGCCGCCTTTGTCCATCACGATGATGCGATCGAACAATTTGTAAATGTCGCTCGACGGCTGGTGGATGTTCGCGAATACCAGTTTGCCCTTTAGACATTGTCTTTTTAGCAGGTACATCACTTTCTCCGAGTCAGCTGAGCTTAATCCCGAAGTTGGCTCGTCAACAAATAAAATCGAAGGTTCCCGCATCAACTCAAGTGCAATGTTGAGGCGTTTGCGTTGTCCTCCACTTAATATTTTTTTCAACGGATTACCCACAACCAAGTCGCGTGCTTCGACCAAGTCGAAGTCGATGAGTGTTTGCTCGATGATCTGTTCAATCTTTTCATCATCTAAATTGCTGAAGCAAAAGCGAGCGTTGAATTTTAGGTTGTGGTAAACGGTAAGTTCCTCGATCAAAAGATCGTCTTGAGGAACATAGCCGATAACGCCACTCAGCTGCTCTGCGTTTTCAGGCTCGTGCAGATTGTAGCCGTTGATTGTTATTCGCCCTCCGCTCGGTTTTAGTTTTCCGTTCAGCACGTTGAGTAAGGTTGTTTTTCCAACACCACTACCTCCAAGGATACCAACCAAATCACCCGATCGTTCCTGGAAGCTAAATTCGTGCAGTCCAAGTACCCGTCGGTTGAAACGATATTCAATATTTTCAGCATTGAAAACAATCATGGGTTTACCCTTTGCCTGGATAAAACGGGACATGACACTGCTGTAGTAGATTGGTATGATACGCGATGTTTTCAATACTCCGCCCGGAGGAAAAATGTAAATGCGCTGTTGTGTAAGCCGGTGTCCGTTGAGGTAGAGGTTTCGCGGGCCGTTGTATTTGAAAAACAGTGTGTTGATGCTAGGAATGCGGATGAACTCGATTGCTACCCGTTGGTTCTCACGGTAGAGATGTTTTATCGCATCGTCTTCGTATTTTTCGTCGCCGTTAATTACAAAGAGCCAGCTTTTCTCTTTGACTTTTAGGAATGAAAAAAGAGCAAATCGGTAAAAATTGTCGTATTCCTTTGCATCAATGTTTAGTCCCATTGCAACGACATGTACCATTTTTAAATCCTCAATGTTCAATCCGGTAGCTTTGTTGATGAAGTTGAACAGCTGCGTTACAATCAAGAAGCGGATGTTCAGATCATAGTTAAAACCAATGTCGCTACAGATTTGGTTGAGGTATTTTTTATTGATGAAGCGTTCACCTCTTCCTTCGTCGGTATAGAAAAACTCTCGATGGTTAATGTGGTAGTAGCCCACAAAACTTTGGTACATGTTCAGGTATTTATCGACCAGCTCCCGGTTGAAGTTTTCTTTGAGGTACGATTCAACCAGGCTCATGTTTTCCGATGATAACCGTTTGTCGTAATTGGTTATGATCGCAAATAGCTTGATTAAGGTTTCGATAATGCCTTCGTGCATGGGGTATTTTTATGAAAATAGGGTTTTTGTATCCGTTGCATTCGGCCACAAAAACCCTATGATTCTTATTGATAAGAATTGATTATTGAACGTATGCCGCTCTGATGCTTGTAACGGTTTCTGTAAGCTGCTTAATCTGAGTTTCACTCATAGCAGTTGTACCTTCCTCCATTGCGTAAATAGCGTTGATGCTTTGAACTGCAGCATAAGCATCTTTTACCGTTTCAGAGTCTTTATATGGTTCCATCATTTTTTCCATATCAGCGATAGCTGTTTTCTGGAATAAAATAGCTTCGATGATTTTAGGATTTTGGAACGTATTTTCTGAGATGTGTGTTGTCAGGTACAATCCTTCAACAACCGAACCGGTTAATACCAGGTATGACATCTCAGTGCGACCTTGTTTATTCAGGTATGAGTATGCATTTTGGAACATCGCGGTTACGATTTCAACCAGCTTGTCTTTATTATCCAGGTTTTCCTCGATTTGGTCTGGCAGATTTTCATCAAACGCAGATGTGAAATCAAGATCTCTGATCAACTTTTCGCAAGCAGTAAAGTAAGACTGGATTTCCGGTTTTTGGTTGTAAGTTGTAGCATATGCCAAATCAACAGTATAGATACCCAAGTTTACAGCTTTGCTGTTTTCTTCAAAGTAGCTTTCTGCTTTTGTCGGATCATTAGCAATATCAATGATATAACTTGCTTCGATTGAGTTCAACATGTTGGTAACTTCAAATGTTGATGGAAGCGGATAAGCGTACTCTTCAATTTCTTTTGCGATTGCCTCTTCAGCAACTTCAGCAGTTTCTTTTTTTGGTGATTTTCCTGTGCAGGATTGGAATACAGGGGCTAAAACTCCGGCTAATAATGCGAGAGCCAATAATTTGTTTGTCTTCTTCATATTCATTGGTGATAGTTTAAATTCATTAACGGTGAATTAGTTGCCCTATAATTCCTTTCATTCTGGATTTTCGTCAGAGTTTATAAGTTTATCACAGGGATTAGGAGCTAAAAATAATATAAAAATCGGCCTTTAGAAAAATGAAAATGATTTTTTAAGCGAGTTCTGACATCATCCACTGCCATTTTTACCGGCGTTTGTGGAATAGTTGTCGAATTAAAAGAATCGGAGTTTTTTTTGTGTTGATTGACAGATAATTAAATTGCGGTTAGAAAGAGTCGTTGTTCATAAGGGAACATTTGATGGAATGTTAAGTTTACGACTCTTAGGAAGGTAGAAAAATAATATGTTAGTCTGGTAGACTAAGGGCCGGAAACGAGTGGCTTCCGGCTTATAGGTGTTTTCTTATTTCGAGCTGATTAGGCGAATAAACTCGTCGCGGGTCGCAACATGTTTAAATGCGCCGGTAAAGTCGGAGGTTGTGGTTACGGAGTGTTGTTTTTGAACACCGCGCATCTGCATGCACAGGTGCTGTGCTTCAATAACTACGGCAACTCCGAGCGGATTTAAAGTCTTTTGAATACAATCTTTAATTTGGCTGGTCAAACGTTCCTGTACTTGCAGGCGACGAGCAAAAGCATCAACAACCCGGGCGATTTTACTAAGACCTGTAATGTAGCCGTTAGGAATGTATGCAACATGTGCTTTCCCGATAAAAGGTAACATATGGTGCTCGCACATCGAGTATATTTCAATGTCCTTTACAATTACCATTTGACTGTAGTCTTCTTTGAACATGGCATCTTTGAGCATTTCATCTGGGTTTTGATCATAGCCCTGGAGTAAAAATTGCATTGCCTTGGCTACGCGAAGAGGGGTTTTTTGTAATCCTTCACGATTTATATCTTCTCCCAATAATTTGAGGATCCGGGAGTAGTTCTCGCCAATCTCCTCTGTTATTTTTTCATCAAAGCGGTCAATGCGTTGGTAGCCGCCCAAATCTCCGTTGTATGAATCTTCCATGATAATTTTTTCTCAACCCTTAAAAATCAGGGACAGGCGGCAAAGATACAAACATTCTTTGAATGCCTGAAGAGTGTTTTTTGCCTTGTTTTAGAATGCTTTTTTACAAATCCCTGGTAAAAACCCAATTGTTTCCTTCCGAAAGGTCGTTGTTAAAATAATAACCCTCCAGGTCAAAAGCTTTCAGATGCTCAGGATCCTTAATTTTGTTCTGAACTATAAAACGGCACATTAACCCGCGTGCTTTTTTCGCATAAAACGAGATGATCTTGTATTTACCATCTTTATTATCCTTAAACTCAGGGGTGATTACCGTTCCTGTAAATTTTTTCAGATCAACAGCTTTAAAATACTCAGCCGAAGCCAGATTGATCAATTTTCCACCATCAGCGTTAACTTGCTTATTAAGTTCTTCAGTTACGGTCGATTGCCAAAACTGGTATAAATCTTTATTGCCGTTAACAGCTAACTTTGTTCCCATTTCTAACCTGTAGGGTTGTATAAGATCCAGTGGCTTAAGCAGACCGTACAATCCCGACAAAATGCGAATGTGATTTTGAGCAAAATCCGCTTGTTCTTCGCTAAAGTAGGTCGCTTGCATACCTTCGTAAACGTCTCCATTGAAAGCAAAAACAGCTTGTTTCGCGTTTTCAGAATTGAATGGGGTGGTCCAGCTTAAATTTCTGACAACATTTAGCTTTGCTAATTTGGATGAAATTCCCATCAGCTTAATCAGGTCGGTTTCGCCGAGTTGTTTCAATCTTTCGTTAACACGTTTCGCCTCATTTAAAAAAGCAGGTTGCGTGTGCTTTTTTATTTCAGGCTTACTGTCAAAGTCCAGTGATTTTGCAGGTGAAATAATCGCAATCATTTATCTCTTTCTTAATTACTACTTTTCGAACAAACAATATGTAAATCGATAAAGTTTAATTGCTTCTGCGAATAAGTTGTACAACGTTCTCAACGTGGTGTGTATGAGGGAACATATCGACCGGTTGTATTTTTGCGACCTTGTAATATTCGTCCATCAGAGCTAAATCGCGAGCTTGCGTTGCCGGGTTACAGCTTACGTACACGATCCGTTCAGGAGCGGCATCAAGAATGGTTTTTACCACATCTTCGTGCATGCCGGCACGCGGCGGATCGGTAATGATAACATCCGGTTTCCCGTGTTGACGGATGAAGTCAGCATTCAACACATCCTTCATGTCGCCTGCAAAGAAAAGTGTATTGTCAATTTCGTTAATGGCTGAATTTACTTTGGCGTCTTCAATTGCTTCGGGAACATATTCAACGCCAACGACTTTTTGAGCTTGACGGGCAACAAAGTTGGCAATTGTTCCGGTTCCGGTGTATAAGTCGTATACGACTTCATTGCCGGTCAATTCTGCAAAGTCGCGGGCAACTTTATAGAGCTCGTATGCTTGTTCCGAGTTAGTCTGGTAAAAGCTTTTTGGTCCGATCTTGAACTTCAGGCCTTCCATTTCTTCAAAAATGTGATCAGGACCCTTAAACGGAATAATGTCCTGATCCGAAATGGTATCGTTGGGCTTACTGTTGATTACGTACATGATCGAACTCAGTTTGGGGAATTGATCGACCAAAGCTTGTAAAAGTCCGTTTTGTGCATCCTTGTCTTCGTAATAGAAAACAACGATCAGCATGTTTTCGCCGGTTGACGAAGTACGCACAATCATGTTGCGCAGAAAGCCTTCCTGTTGACGAATATCGAAGAAGCTTAGGCCATGCTCCAAAGCGTAATTGCGAATGAAATTACGCACGGGGTTTGAGGGATCGGGTTGTAGCCAGCATTTTTCGATATCGATAATTTTATCGAACAAGCCCGGAATGTGAAAACCCAACGCATTCATTTGAGATTCATTTAAATCGGCATCCATCTCTTCATGAGTCAGCCAGCGTTTGTTCGAGAAGCTGAACTCCAATTTATTGCGGTAAAATGTGTTTTTTGTCGAACCCAAAATCGGAGTGATTTGCGGTAGTTCAATCCGGCCGAGTCGTCTCAGCTGGTCTTCAACCTGCTTTTGTTTGTAAAACAGTTGTTTTTCGTAGGGAAGAAATTGCCATTTGCAGCCTCCGCAGGTTCCAAAATGCTTACAAAAAGCTTCCTGGCGGTCTTTCGAT
>QKCF01000333.1 GCA_003246935.1 Sunxiuqinia sp.
GGGAGTTACAGTTTGTCCCACAAATTGAGGGGGTTTTACCGTCACTTCATCTGATTGTCCGTGATAGATCTGGGCCCACAAGCCCATTGTGATTAAAAGCGAAACGCTCAATAAAATAACTTTTTTCATGGCTGAGAGAATTTTAGTTAATAGATAAAAAGATGTATAACTCGTTTTATATTGTGAGACAAAGTTAAAACAGGGAACTTTCCGTCGCATATGAGCTATGTCTTAATTTGTTTAAAGTAGCGCTTTGTGATATCAATTGGCGCTAAAATTGTTTTAACTATGTGCTAATGGAAAGAAAAAGATGCTAGAATCTGGAAAAGTGGTACCTCTGGCGTTGATGAATTATTTGTGTTCGGAGGACAGGTTCTGACGTGGAGATTCTAAAGGAATTAGTTCAGCTTAAGCAAAAAAAGTATGGGGAAATTAACGATGTACAGTCAGTTGCTGATCCGGTTCTGGAAGGTTCAGTTTTCGGATAAGGTTTTTAAATCTACCGTCGGAGCGGATCGTTTCAGTGTAGTTGTAAAAGGCGATATAGGGTGCGGGGTAGCGCTTTTGGGTCAAAGGCTTTGTCGGTATAGCCGAGGTATGCCGCCATCATGCCCAGAAGGCAAGGGTTTATGTTGGGTTTGTTTTTATACTGATCCCAAAATGCCACCGCTTTGTCGCGTTGCCCTGCTTTTAAATAGGTATAGCCCCTGGTTAAATCCCAGTAGAACCCCTTGGGAAGATGCTCTGCATAATCAATCGCCTGATCGAATTGCTTATGTTCCAATGCAACGTCGGACAAAAGTACCCAAGGATAGCCTTGTTTTTTGTTGAGCTCGAGAGCATGTTTGGCAGTGGCTATGGCTTTGTCCTCTTGTCCTTGATTGCGATACAGCAAAGCAAGCCAAGCCTGGTACGATGAAGAAAGCGGGTCGTTTTTTACTGCTTGTTCGCCGTGATACACCGCTTTGTCAATATCGTTGAACAACACGTAATACCAGGCATAATTGGCATGTGCAATTGAATTGTTGGGATTGACAGCTAAGGCCTGCTCGAAGCTTTCCCTCGCTTTTTTCCAGTTCCATTCCACGTCCATATACAAGAGCGAAAGGGCTGTGAAGGCCTCATCCGAATTCGGGTCGAGTTTAATGGCTTTTTGGGCGGCATTCATGGCACGCCGAAACGATTCGTCGGGATCGAGTACGCCGTGTCCCTTGGTTGCATAGCACAAAGCTAAACCCGCATAAGCCAACGGATCACCGGGATCTTTTTTGATTGCTTCTTGCAGGTACCCGATTCCTTTCGCGTATTCGTCTTTGCTACCCTGTTGCACGTAGTACATGCCGCGAAGGTAGGCCTTGTAGGTTTCCGGGTTCACGGTTCTGACCTGATCCAGTTTCTCTTCTTCTGAATTAGTCAATTTCACACGGGTTGTCTGTGCAATGTCCTTTACTACTATGCTTTGGACCGATAGTGCATTTTTCATGACATCGTTGTACTCTTTTGCGAGGATATGGCGCTCTTTGGGGAAAACATCAATTACTTGAACCAAAACATGAATGGAGTCACTGGCTCCAATCAATGAAGCTTCCATGATCATGCCGACACCCAATTGGTTGGCGATGTCTTTGAGCATGAGCCCACTGTCGCGAAAACGAAGGGTGGATGTTCTGGAAATAACACGCAGCGAACTGATTTGGCCCAATTCGCCGATAATGGCATCTTGCAGGCCATCGGCAAAATAATCATTGTCGGGGTTGCCTGTCAGGTTGTGGAGTGGAAGAACAGCGATCGACTTTTCCGTTTTCCCGTTTCGCGAGGACAGATATTTCGTCAGGAAAACAGAAAACGAAATCAGGATGACTAAAATGAAAACAGGAATAATGAAGGGCTTTCGGATTCTCCGTTTCTGCAGAATTGGCTCCGGTTTTTCGATTAACTGTTCAGCTTTTTCGGTTTCTTCACGGTTCTCGTGTTTCACTTCTCCCGGAGGAAATCCGTAGTAGTCGTGGAAACATTTGATGAAATAGGTTGGGCTGCCAAATCCCACTTCGTAGGCCACTTCGGAGACATTCTGCGAGGTTTGTTTTAGAAGTTCCATTGCTTTTTTCAAGCGAACTTCGCTGATGAAACGACTGACAGACATGTGCCTAATTGATTTGACTTTTTGGTAAAGATTGGTGCGGCTGGTTCCTATCTCCCTGGCTAGTTCGGAAACACCAAAATTTTCGTCTTTCAGGTTTGCCTCAATAATTTGGTTTAGCCTGTCAACGAATTCAGAATCCGAAAATTGCCGTCTTTTCATCCCTTTCCAGGTTTATTGATATTGGTTTTTATGGTGTGGTTGTTGCGAAAAATCGTTGTCAAATTGTACGGATTTTATGACAATTGGTTTGGACAGAAAGGTTCCGAAGGATTCGCAGGGACGTACAGAAAACCTTTCTTTCCCAAATGAATAGTTGATAGAACAGAGGATAAAACGATATCATTGTGGAGTTTACTGGATTAAACTGACAAGGAAATAAAACACGGACCAGTTTTGGTGTTGATATATGTACTAGGATGATTAAGTTGTCGTGTTTTTTTCAGCCTTATCTTATAGCACAACAGAGAGGTTATTAACAAGTAGATAATAGTTTCAAAGTACAGGCGCACTACCTGTCTCGTTTGTAAACCGAGAACAAGCAGTGCGCCCTTGCTACCTTTAATTTTAACTACTGACGGTTTAATTATCAATTACCGCCATCAATTCTGCATAGCCATCTAAGCCTTTATGAGAGTCTGCCAGCATTTTTAAATTGTCAATATTTGTTTTTTCTTTCACAAACTTCCAATCCTCGATAGCTCCTTCTTTGTCTCCTAAAGCAAATCTAGCATAGCCTCGCATTACCCGAAGGTTTGTGTCGTAAGGTAAGTATTGGATACCTTGGTTGAAATTAGCTAATGCCCTGCGGGGATGATCTTTCGTATACAGGAATTTACTTCCTCTTGTAAAATAGTTGGTTGCAACCTTTTTAAAATTGGTTGCAGATTGTTCTGAACCATCCCAGGCAATTTTACAAGCGACAGCTACTTCTGCTTGCATTTCAACTGCTCCGTCGTTATTGGTACCTGCAATCCACATTCCATCGGTTTGTTTTAAAACCCGAGTGATTTCAGCGTCCATTTCGGATGATACACTATTAATGACTTCGAAATTGCTTAACGTACCATCTGTACCAACGGTGAAACCAATAACTTCCGTTCCCTCTTTTTTATTTTTGAGATCTTGTTCCGGATACGTCATGTTCGCTGCTACATAGTCATTAATTGATTGTGCGTCGGCAATAACAGCTGCAACTGGTTGTCCTGCAAATTGAGGCGGTCTTACCGTCACTTCATCTGATTGACCGTGGTAGATTTGGGCCCACAAGCCCATTGTGATTAAAAGCGAAAAGCTTAATAAAATAACTTTTTTCATGGCTGTGAGAATTTTAGTTAATAGATAAAAAGATGTGTAACTCGTTTTCTGTTATGAAGCAAAGTTAAAACAGAGAAGAACCCGCTGCATATGAGCTATGATTTAATTCGTTTAAAGTAGTGCTTTGTGATATCAATTAGCGCTCAAGTGATGTAAACTATGTGCTAAAACATAGAAAAAGAAGGTGAAAAAGGGAAAAGTATCAGTTCCGTCGTTGACAATGATAGAGGATGAAATGGTATCGCTAATCTTTCAATGATGCTTAATTGTGAGGTGCATTTGCGAGGGAATCTTGATTAGGGTATTGTATTTAATCCGGTTTTTAGCTCAGCATGTTACATAAAACAGACGCACAACCTGTTTCTCGTTAACGAGACAAGCTGTGCGTCCATCTTCTTTTTAATTTAGAATACCGGCGGGTTAACGTTCAGTTTCCGCCAACAATTCTGCATAGCCATCCAGATCCTGATACATTGATGCAACGGCTTTCAGATTATCGATACCAGTTTGATTTTTCACAGTTTTCCAATCTTCGATTGCTCCTTCTTTGTCTCCTAAAGCAAATTTAGCATATCCCCGCATCACTAATAAATTAGCATCGTAAGGTAAGTATTGGATACCTTCGTTGAAATTAGCTAATGCCCTGCGGGGATGATCTTTCAGATACAGTAATTTACTTCCTCTTGTAAAATAGTTGGTAGCAACTTTTTTAAAATTGGTTACAGATTTTTCTGTGCCATCCCAAGCAATTTTACAAGCGACAGCAACTTCTGTTTGCATTTCAACAGCTCCTTCGTTATTGGTACCTGCAATCCACATTCCATTGGTTTCTTGTAAAACCCGGGTGATTTCAGCATCCATTTCGGATGATACACTATTAATAACTTCGAAATTGCTTAAAGTACCATCAATACCAACGGTGAAACAAATAACTTCTGTTCCCTCATTTCTGTATTGGATGTCTCTTTCAGGGTACTGCATATTGGCTGCAACATAATCCTGGATTGATTGTGCGTCAGCAATAACAGCGGCAACTGGTTGTCCTGCAAATTGAGGTGGTTTTACAGTCACTTCCTCTGATTGACCTTGTAAAATTTGGGCCCACAAGCCCATTGAGATCAAGAGCATAAAGCTCAAAAGAATAAATTTTTTCATGGCTGTGAGAATTTAAGTTAATTAATAAAAGGGTGTAAAACAACATAAGGCTTCTGAACATACTGGTACAAAGTTATGGTGGTTTGATGTCCAAGACTTAGTAGCTATGTTTTGATTAACTTAAAAAAGAGTTTAGAGATATCAATTATCGCCTAAGAGCTTTAAATTATGTCTCAAAATGGACTCAATAGCCTCTGATTTAGGTTTGATTTACAACGAAGCAGAGGGCATTTTCCGTAGGTCGACAGCATCTTGATCCGAGGGGAGCAATAGTCTATTGGGGGGAAGATTCATCAATTTTAGCAATTCCAAATATCGGGGGTCGTTTCTTAAGCTTGCAGAAAACGGGCTTGCGAATAAGAAAGTTACCGGATATTGTTTTTTATCGATTGCAATTTTGAGATAATGAAATGCTTCCTCTTTGTATCCAAGAAAGGCAGCAGTAAATCCAAGGTTACATTCCAGTCCTTGTTGGCTTTTTTCTTTTTCTTTTAATTGATTCCATAAGATTAGAGCCTTTTCCCGTTGCCCTGCTTCGCAATAAGCATAGGCGCGGTATATATTGTGATGATCATCGTGAGGAAGTCTTTCATGGTATTCAATGGCTTGCTGATAATTTCTTCGTTTAAGAGCGACCCATCCTAATGCTATGTTGGCGTATGGGATATCTTTTTCCAGAGCTAAGGCTTCATTTGCCCAATATTCAGCTTGATCCAGTTCATTAGCGTGGCAACAGATTAATGCAAGCCATGATTTGTATGATGCAGATAACGGTTCGAGTAAAACTGCTTTATGGGCGTAGTGAATAGATTTTTCCATGTCACCAAAAAGAATGAAATACCAGGCAAAATTGGCATTGGCAATAACATTGTTAGGATTATTCCTAAGTGCGTTTTCAAAGGTTTCTTTCGCTTTAGGCCAATCCCAGATATCATAGAGGTATAACAAGGCTAAAGCAGTATAGGCTTGGTCGTTCTCCGGATCCAACATCAGGGCTTTATTCGAGGCTGACAAAGCACTTATAAACGATTCTTCCGGGTTCATTCCTCCGTGTCCAATATTGGCGTAGCCTAATGACAGTGCTGCATATGCGAAAGGGTCACCCGGATCGCGGTGAATAGCTTCCTGTAAAAATGAAATTCCTTTTTTAAACGATTCTTCTGTTCCCTGATTAATGTAATACATGCCTCGTAGGTAAGCTTTGTAAGTTTCAGGATCTACGGTTCGTTTGCGGTTTAATCGTTTTTCTTCACTGCTGGTTACTCTAGCATTGAGAGTGTGTGCAATATCTTTCGATGCAGAAGATTGCACAGTCAATACATTTTTCATGATGTCTTTGTACTCGTTGGCGAAGATGTGACGCTCCTTCGGAAATACATCAATTAGTTGCACTAGCAGACGCACTGAATCGCCGGCACTCATAACGGAACCTTCGAGTACCATATCGGCTCCTAATTTTCGGGCAATATTTTTTAATAACAGATTGCTGTTTTTAAAGCGGAGCGTTGAGCTACTCGAAATGACCCGGATTGAACTGATTTTTCCCAGATCAGCAATAATTGCATCATGTATCCCATCAACAAAATAATCGTTCTCCGAATTCCCTGTTAAGTTGTTCAGTGGCAGAACGGCAATTGAAACAGGGCGTTTCTGTTGATTGTTGACAGCGGTAAAAATAATTCCAGATCCAATAACTATGGCAAGAAGTACAAGCATTATTGTTTTTGCTCGTCTCTTTGGTGGACACTCCTTTTGTTGCTTGAAAAGAGGATCGGGATGGTCATTGGGCTTTGTTTCGTCTTCCTGTTCTTTTCTTGTATTGTTTGTTTTTTGTATTTCTCCGGGAGGAAAGCCATAAAAGTCGTGAAAGCACTTAATGAAGTACGCCGGACTTTTAAATCCCACTTCGTAAGCCGTTTCTGAGACATTGAATTTGCCTGCTTTTAAATATTCGAGTGCTTTTCTTAGCCTGATTTCCCGAATAAAACAACTCACTGATTTCTGAGTACTGGAGTGTACCTTGAGATAAAGATTTGAACGGCTTATTCCCACTTGCTTTGCCAGTTGAGACACCCCAAACTCATCATCTCTCAAGTTAGCCTCAGTTATTTCGGTTAGCTTTTGTATGAATTTTTGGTTATTAGTTGATAATCCGTCCATAGTATTCCCTTCGGTGCTGAGAATTGTGTTTTTTTCACGCCAATTGCAAATAATAACTGTTGTCTGCTACCGGACTTGATGGTTCTTTTGTATGCTTACGACAAGTCGCCGTCGCTTGTTCTTGTTAGTTGATTGGAAGTGTTTAACGGATGGAGTAGAGGAACGGGAAAACGATAAGTAGAAGTCGGATTAATTACAGTTTAAATGGTGTTAAATTCCATTGGTTTTGCAGCAGTCAAGAAAAGAAGACGTGAGATTGAATGTCGTATCCGATAGATGTGAATGATGGATTTAGTTGATAAGCCCTTTTTCCCGAAGAAGTTGTCCAACGAGCTCGTGTTCTTTCTGGTATTTAGCTTCCATTTTTGTTAATATTTCCTCAAAATCAAGTTCATGGCGAACATTGTCAAGTAATGGCCACTGTTTCATACTAACGACCAGTAGCCGGGAAATTGATTGTTTATTTTTTTCTACAATTCTCAAGTATTCAAGTGATTTTTCGATTTCACCCATTGCCGAGTAGACACATGCCAGGAACGAATGTGAAAAGTAATTATGGGCAAAAAAGTTGTTTCTGGCAATTTCGTCTTGAACGATCTTAATGGCCTCCTGGTAGTGTGCCTGAGCTTCTTTTTTCATGCCGTTTTTTTCATAAACAAATCCCAGGATCATCGCACTTTCGCTGTTAATATACTTCTCCCCATATTTTGTCATGTATTTGTAGGCATTCGGATAATCCCTGAGCCATAGGTGATTGATCATTAAATAATAAAGATTGTCGGTAAGCGTTGAATCTTTTTCGTAGATCCGTTGACAGTAGTTGAGTGCAGCCTCGAAATTTCCCGACATGGTTTCTATTTCATTCATGATGCTGAAATACCGGATTGAGTCGTTATACAGATTAAGCATTTGTTGGGCGTATGATCCTGCCACCTCGGGATAACCGGCATAAGTTAAGATCCACCCAAATCGAACCAGTATTGTCGGCCGAATCAACATTTTGTCGGGAACAGTTTCTTCGTACTTCAAAAAGCTTTTAACGGCGTTGTAATGATCATCAATACCAAGGAAATGAGAGAAAGCAAATTCGTAATATTCGGACAGATTGGCTTCGTTTACCGGTAATTCATCAAAAAGCTTGTTGGCTTTATCGGGTTGGCCTTTGGCTAAATAATACCGGCCTTTTAAAGCCATGGCTTTCCAGTTGTTGTCGTCGTAGTGCAAGGCCTTGTTTATCATTATTAGTGCCGAGTCCAGGTAATCTGTTTTATATATGTTCCCCCAGTACCCTCTTGAAAGGTAAATTTCGCCCAGCTGAGCATAGGCATCGGCAAAGGTCGAATCTAACTGAACCGCTTGCTGAAATAGTTGCTTGGCTTTTAAACGGTCCTGCCACGATTGTCTTACGGGGTTTAGCTCGAAAAGACGTTTGTAATCGAGTCCTCTTAGGTATAAATTATAAGCAGTAAGGTCTGACGTTGGTTTCTTCACAAGTTGCTGCTTTTCGTCTTTGGTGATTACAGCATGCAGTTCATTGGCAACCAGTAAGGCTAATTCGCTTTGTACACTGAATATGTTGCCCATGTTTACTTCGCGTTCATAGGGTTTTGCCCAAAGGTGTTTGTCTGTTTTAGTTTCGATCAACTGTAACCGAATCCGTACCGTATTGTTGATGGTTTGTGAGCTTCCTTCCAGAATATAGTTGGTTTTTAACTCCCTGCCGATTTCGTGAACACTTTTGGTTGAGTTTCGGAAATGTTCTGTAGTTGTCCGCGAAACAACTCTTATATCTTTAACCAGGCTGAGTTTGTAAAGTATTTCGTCCATAAGTCCCTCTAAAATATAACTGTATCCGCTTTCCGGACTGTCATCAATAAACGGTAGTACGGCGATCGATTTTTCTGCATTTACATTAGGCGGAGAAACAGTATAGATCAGGATTAGCGAAAGAAGCAGAAGGATGATTGCTGTAACGAATGATATAAGCTTATATCTTTTTAGAAGGTTAGTTGTCGACAGTAGTTGCTCACCCGGATCCTGATAATCCGAAGAATTGTTTTCTGGTGTTGCAAGTGACGTAGTTTCTCCGGGCGGATAACCATAATAGTCGTGGAAACATTTGATAAAAAAAGCCGACTTCGTAGGCAACTTCGGAAACTGTCAGCGATGTTTCTTGAAGTATTCGCATCGCATTTTTGAGACGAATTTCCTTAATAAAATTGCTGGCCGATTTTCCGGTAATCAAGCTGACTTTAGAATACAGACCGGAGCGACTTAGACCAGCTGCTTTCGCAAGCTCGGAAACGCCAAAATTCTCATCTTTCAGGTTTTTTGCGATTATTTCGGTAAGCCTGTCGATGAATTGACTGTCCGCTGAATTTCTTCTGTTCATTCAGGTGCGGTTTCGTTGTTTTGGTTTTTGCGAGGCGAATCATTTGCTCATTCAATAGTTTATTTACGCTTTTGAAGAAGCTTTTGTTCGTTATTAGAAGAGGCTGATTTATGCACGAAGCGCTAGCTTATTTCAGATGTGCTTCATCTTGACTTTGTCTGCGGTGTATATGGTCGGTGAGTAGACCGGGGAAGGAGAAAAAATTTCTACCTTAAAAATAATAATGCCAATAAGGTGATTAAAAGGAAGGCAAGTATGATAATTATTTTTCGATAGATTGAAACATGGCTGGCAGGGCGGCAGTTGGGACATTGATACGAGATTTCAATTTTCTTTTTTTGTGCGTGTATTTCACCGGGAGGGAATCCGTAATAATCGTGAAAACACTTAACAAAATAGGCCGGGCTGCTAAATCCAACTTCATATGCTGTTTCTGATACATTGAGCTCTCCGTCTTGCATATATTTGAGCGCCTTTTGCAGCCTGGTCTCACGTATAAAACAGCGAGCTGATTTTTGGGTAGTTGTATGAACTTTCAGGTAAAGGTTCGAGCGGCTTATCCCCATTTTCGTTGCCAGGTCAGAAACACCGAATTGGTCATTTTTCATGTTCTCCTCAATGACCACAGTCATGCGTTGGATAAAGGCTTCGTTTGCTGTTTGTCTCGAGATCATAATTCGATAGCTAATAGTTTTACATCGTAATTTTTTAAGATGATTATACAATAATCGATAAAAAGAATGATACGAAATTGGTATCACCGATGTTCCTGTTTATGGTAATTGGAGTTGCATAATCAATTGAATTTAGAATTAATAGTAGAGGCTGTTCAACTGAAAAATCTATGGTTGAGAGATTTAGCAGACAGCCTCTTGAATTTTATATTTTAATATTTTTTACCGGGTTTGTCTTTTATAAATTCCCAAATTAACGGATTAATATCTTCGTAGAACATCCATTGGATAACATGCCCTCCACCCGGGAAACTGTAAGTCGTATTATTTGGATAGATCCAATTAACTTTATCCATGTTTGGGGAAGGGTTTGAATAGAAACATAGTTTTGGGTACATCCAGTCAAGAGGTTCATTGGCATTTTCAGCATCCGCCCAATAGGAAATGTTGGCGAGCAGGGGGGATGGGTAGGCAAAAAAATAGTTGACAAGTTCTATCAATTCTTCAACTCTTTCACCTGTTAACTCCGGAGGAATGATTACTTCTCCAAGGGCTAGTTTGTCTGCGTCTGTCCAGCCAGCCATTGCATTATAGGTCATCTTGCGCACCATTTGACGTTGATCTTTTCCGGCCTGGTCTTCCGGCCAGGGGTCTAAATCGCCGTCTAAGGCCACAAATTTCGTGATCATGCCCGGGTGCATTCGTTCGAACATTGCCAATACAGTAGGCCCCATGCTAAAACCAACGGCTACAAACTGGTGAAGTCCTTCTTTCTTCACGATGGTGTAAACTGCTTCAGCCATAACTTCCATGGTGTATTGAAAACCGGTGTCCTCCGGATCGAATGGTGAGCCAGGAGCGGGTGCATCGCTCATGCCTTGTCCCAGAAGGTCGACGTAAATACAGCGGGCTTTATCCCTAAAATAATCAAATTGTTTGCTGTAAATGGTCAGCGGATTAGTCCATCCGGGAACCAGAACGACATCAATTGGTCCTTTTCCTATGATGCGGTAATGAACCTTCAGATCAAGATCTTTCATCATCACATAACGGTCCTGATCAAGCCCTGTGTTGTCATGGTTGACAATCACTGCACTTTTGGTTAACGCTTCGTCGGCAAAATACTCATTTTCGTCGGCGCAACTAAATATCAGGCATAGCCCGATTGCTACGAGTAAAAATTTTAGACTTGTTTTCATAGCTTGAATTTTTGGTTTTGAAAAAGTTTTGCCGACAATTTCGTTAATAGGAGGTTGGGAGGCATATCAATTTTCGTGATTCTTGTTTCAATTATGATGCAATCATATCAATTATGAAAGTCGTTGAAAAAAAGGCTGATTGCTCTTTGTCAACAATCAGCCTTTGTGTCTTTGCGATGAGGTGAAACATCACTCGTTTAGATCAAAGGAAAAGGCCAGGTTATCTTTCTTTGCAAAGTTCACCAGATCGGTATAGCCTTCCAGATCTTTAATGTTGAAGCCGAGATAGCTGATCAGTAGATTTTTGCCTCCTAATGCTTCAATTCTTGCCCAATCTTGTTTCGCTTTATCACGATTGCCAAGTTCTGCAAGGCACATTCCCCTCATTAAAAGCAGCGAGGTGTCGTACGGCCGGTATTGCAAACCTCTGTTATAATATTTTAAGGCTTGCTCCGGATTCCCTTTTTCCAGTAAGAACTTGTTCCCTTTCTGAAGGGCTTTCATCGCAGCTTGATTGAATTGGTTTGTCGTATGCAGTTTGTTTGGATTCGCTTCAGACTTAAAATAGAGTGAGATTTCATGTTCCATATCGACAGTTTCACCGTTAACAGAGCCCGGCTGCCAGTTGCCGCTGGTTTGTTTCAGGGCTCGAAGTACTTCGGAACTAATTCGGGCGGATAGACTGCTGATGATTTTTAAATCTCTCAATTCGCCCGAAGTTGTAACGACGAAGGAAACAACTTCAATACCTTCCAGTGATGTAAAGTCGGCGATGGCTTCCGTGTTGATATACTTGAAAAGTACTTCCTGCATATTTTCAAGCTGCGGCGCTTTAATCAATTCAGAAGTACCTGGAGTGTTTGGCTTATCGTGTGCCAGGGAAACAAAGCAAAATAAGCTTAACAGTAGAAAAATAGAGCTTGTTTTCATGACTTGTTTTCATTTGAGATTAAGGCTATTGGTTGAAATAACATATGAATCCGGCTGATGGCAGGGGATGCTATTGCCCGGACTTTAAAGAGGTTTCTTACGATGGGGTTGAAGCTGCAGCAACAGAATACTGCACATCATTTTCATTGCAAGAGGGAACAACGTTCAGGTGATTGTTCGATAAAAATGCTAGTTGATTTGGTCTGAAATGTTACGGGCTATGTTTGCAGAAGTTTGTTGTTTCGGATAGAAATGTCTTTTATTTGATCTTGAATTAACATTGGCCTTCAAAGCAGAAAAACGGGAAAACAGGAGGAATTATCATGCAAGCCTTGATAAATTAGGGGATTCAAAAATACAAACAATGGCAAAGATTAAATTTCAGATTGGGGAGCAGACGAAAGCGATACATGTGGGAGAAGAACCCGATCCGGAGAGCAGAGCTTCTGCGCCCAATATTGTTATGTCAACAACCTTTTTGACGGACGCCGATGCCGGTTTTTCGGTTGAAGAAATGGATGAGGACGCAGCTTGGATCTATACCCGCTGGGGAAACCCGACGATTCACCAGTTGGAAGAGAAAGTTGCAGCCTTGGAACGAGCTGAATCGGCGATTGCGTTTGGTAGCGGTATGGCTGCTATTTCAGCTTTGTTGTTTCATTTTTTACAGGCAGGCGATCATGCGGTGATCAGCGATGTGGCTTACGCTGCAATGGCCGAGATGACCAATGAGTTGATTCCGAAGCTGAATATCAGCATCACCAAGGTGGATACATCAGATCTCGACGCTATCCGCAAGGCTATTCAACCCAATACGAAGTTAGTTTACATTGAAACGCCTTGTAACCCGCTGTTGCGATTAACCGACATTGAAAATACGGCAAAGTTAGTTCACGAAAACGGTGCCTTGCTGGCTGTCGATTCCACTTTTGCAACTCCCATGGCTACCCGTCCGCTGGAACTGGGGGCCGATTTGGTTGTACATTCGTTGACCAAATATATGTGTGGTCATGGTGATGCAATTGGTGGTGCAGTTGTCGGAAGCAGGACCTTGCTGACTCCTATGCGTAAAAGTACTGCCATCCGTTTGGGTGGAATTATTAGTCCGTTTAATGCATGGCTGATTATGCGGGGAATGGCTACTTTGCCCATTCGAATGAGGGTGCATGCTGACAATGCCATGGCTGTTGCTCGTTTTCTCAAAAGTCATCCGAAGGTG
>QKCF01000409.1 GCA_003246935.1 Sunxiuqinia sp.
TTGTTGGACGAGCCAACTTCCCATCTCGACATTACTCACCAGGTACGTATTTTGAACCTGATTCAACGTCTGAACGATGAAATGGGTTTGACCGTTCTGATGGTAATTCACGATTTAAACCTGGCTTCAGAATATTGTGATCAGCTGATCATGTTTCAAAACGGCAAAATCTATTTGCAAGGCGCACCCGACAAAGTACTGACGTTTGAGACAATCGAACAGGTTTATCAAACACCGGTGATTACGCGCATCAATCCGTACTCGAATAAGCCCGTTATTTTTCTGGTTAGCGAAAAGATGATGAAAAAGCGATAAAGCTTTTTCTTTGTTTTTTAACTTGGTAAAATTTACTAAAAATGTTTACTTTGAGATAAACTTAATAACCTTATGACAACCAGGAACGAAACGAATTTGGAATCTCCTTCCGCTGAATATTTATCACATTTATCCATCGATTGTGTGGTTTTTGGCTTTCACGATAACCAGTTGAAAGTATTGTTATTGAAGCCCAAATTCATAACTGACTGGAGTTTACCAGGTGGTTTTGTCAAAAAGGAAGAGACAATGGAGGAAGCGGCAAGTCGAATCTTGTTCGAACGAACCGGGGTCGAAAATATCTTTTTGGAGCAATTCCGTGTTTTTAGTAATCCCAAGCGTAAAAATCCGATTTTTGAGGTCGACAGCATGAAGAGGGCTGAATTGAAATTGGACAATTTCGATTGGTTAAATCAACGCTTTATATCGGTTGGCTTTTATGCATTGGTTGAGTATTCGAAAGTTGAAGCGCAACCGGATTTGTATTCTGAGAAATGCGAATGGAAAAATATTGATGAAGTTGGGCGCTTGATGATGGATCATAACCAGATTTTCGAGGATGCACTTGAAATACTTCGTCTTCAGCTACGCTATCAACCGATTGGTTATAATTTACTCCCTGAAAAGTTCACGATGCCCGAGTTGCAGAAACTTTACGAAACCATTTTGGGGCGAGAGTTAGATCGTCGTAATTTTCAACGTAAGATTCTTAGCTATAAGATTGTTAAGCGTTTGCCTGAGCGCAGAACCGGCGTCGCCTACAAGGCACCATATCTGTATAAGTTTGACAATGACGTTTATGCCAAGGCATTGCAGGATGGCCTGTCAGGTGAGTGGTAGTTCTGACAATGTAAAATTTACTACGATTTTCATCTAAATATTTCGCCCGAATAAAATTATACCTACTTTTGTCGCGGATTTGGTTCCAGCGGTTGTGTTCGCACAGCCCGGATGAAAAGGGAATCCGGTGTAATTCCGGAGCTGTACCCGCAGCTGTAAACCTCTGTAATCTTTCTGAAACCCCTGCCACTGTCATTAAGCAAGACGGGAAGGCATCAGGAAGAGAGGTGAGTCAGAAGACCTGCCATAATCTTTAGTATTAACGATAGCTTCGGGAATAAAGCTGGTGAAATAGTTTTAGCACGTATTTTACACAATTTTATCCTAAGCTCATATTCTGTTAAAAAAGAAATGAGAAGGTTTTTTCTGTTCGCAGGAGTTTTAGCGATTGCTACCGGTACCTTAAAGGCACAAAAAGAGCAAATGGTAGATTCTGTTCTCCTACATGAGGTTGCGACCTATGCTCCGTATAAAAAGTATCAGGCTGGTGCCAAAGTGGAGTCGATTCCTGTCGAGCAAATTGAAATTGGTGTGTCAGGAGCCCTCGACCAGTTATTAATGCAATTCACTCCAATTTACTTAAAAGCTAACGCAGGTGGTTTGTCTACCATCCGTATTCGAGGAACAGCCGCTGACCATACCTCTGTGAATTTCGGAGGTATTAACATCAATTCATTAACGCTTGGTCAATCCGATTTTTCCCGTATTCCTGTTTATCTTTTTGATGGTATCGACTTGCAATACGGATCATCGTCGGCTGTAAACGGATCGGGTGCAATTGGAGGATCCGTTTATTTAGGGCTGAGTAGTGAGTGGACGGATGGTTCACGTGTAAAAGCAACTGTTTCCGAAGGTTCGTTTGGAGAGCAACTCTACGGAGCGAAGGTATATGTTGGCAACGGTAAGTTTGAATCAGTTACCCGCTTTTACTATCACATGCTACGAAATGATTTTCCGTTTACGCGGCCTTCTGATGGCAAAGAATTTAATCAGGAGGATGCGATGATTGAAAACGTGGGCTTGATTCAGGAACTGAATTATAAGTTCAATATAAGTTCAATTCGAAAGAATGGTGGCGTACAGCGATTTGGCTGGAACATGATTGGCACCAGGTGCAGGCTTTAATGAGCTCCCATCCTCTAACTGTTCCAGGGGAAACTTTAGATAATAAACATGTTCGGGTATGGTCTGAATATGAAAATAACAAGCATGCCCTTCAATACAAAGGAGGTTTGGGTTTTGTACACGATATGCAGTTGTACAATGCCGAAGAAAGTCAACAAATCGGTACAAACAGACTGATTGCTGAAGTTGCAGCAAAACAAGATGTAGATGCCGGATTTGGATACAAATTAGGGGCGAAATATACCTATATCAAGCCGGATGTATATGCTTATTCATCGGATGCGATTGA
>QKCF01000004.1 GCA_003246935.1 Sunxiuqinia sp.
GAACTTTGTCAAAATGACGATGTCTTTGCATCGCGGTTTCGCCTGCGCCTGATCGGCAATGTGGATGAGCAGGTAAAAAAAGAAATTTCAGCCTTGAGTGCGCTATCTCAGCGAACAGAATTTGTTGGCTACCTTTCGCACGACGAAGTGATTGTGGAATACCGAAAGGCATCTATGTTCTTGCTGTTAATGAACCAGTCGCACAATGCTGCAGGCCACATCCCCGGGAAGTTTTTTGAATACCTGGCGGTCGGGAAACCAGTTTTAGCTCTGGGTGATAAACAGGGCGATGTTGCCAGAATTTTGTCAGAAACAGGAACTGGGCGGGTTTTGGGTTACAACGAAATAGAAGGATTAAGTCCATTTTTTGACAGCTTTACGGCGAGCCTCTCTGCGTCAAATTCAGACGCGGTAAAGAATTACAGCCGTGAAAAGTTGACCGAGAAACTGGTGTCTATACTAAATCACATGTAAGTTTGAGATTGCTAATCACATATAAAGTAATTAAATGAAAATAGGAATGATTTTAGATGAAAAGTATCCGCCTCACCCAAGGGTGAAGAACGAAGCGATTAACCTGATGGAGGCGGGACACGAAATCATTCTGTTTAGCACGACAGGAGCGCTGAACCGCGAAGAAGAAATCATTGACGGTATTCATGTCGTGCGGTTCCCTGTTGGAAAGATGCTGCGAAAATTCTCGGCACTGGCTTATACCATTTTTGTTTATCGCTGGTTGATGCAGGGTAAGATCCGTGAATTTATTAGGGAATATCAGCCGGACGCACTGTTCGTTCACAACATGCGTATTGGGAAAGCTGCATTGAAGGCTTCGAAAAGCCTTTCGGGCAAGCTTATTATCGATCTGCACGAGAATATTCCTGAAATCATGAAGATGTACCACCATGTGACTCACTTCCCCGGCACTGTTTTGGTTTACCCAGCGAGGTGGAAAAAGTGGGAAGAAAAACTGGTCAAAGCCTACGATAAAATCGTTGTGGTAACTGATGAGGCAAGCGATGATCTTGTCGCCAATTACGGGTTGAATTCATCTAAAATAATTATTGTTCCAAACAGCGTTCAGCCTTCGTTTTACGAAAATCTCAAGGTTGACGAACAGTTAATGAATCGGTTTAAGTCGAATTTTAATCTTTTCTATTTCGGAGATACGGGCATTCGCCGTGGCCTTGAAACGGCTATTCGGAGCCTGGTGGAGCTGAAGGAATTGATTCCGAACATCAAGTTGATTATCGTGGGCTCTAGTAAAAGTGATCCATATTTGCGGCAGGTCGCGGATGAGTTGCAAGTCGCGGATTACATAGCCTTCGAAGGTTTTCAGAACGAATTGACTTTGCATAGTTACATTAGCGTCAGCAATATTTGTATTTCGCCGCTTCTTCGCAACCGGCACCACGACACCACCTATGCCAATAAGATTTTTCAATACATGGCTTTGGGTAAACCTATGATTGTGAGCGACTGTCCGGCACAGGAGCGAATTGTAAATCAGGCGCAATCGGGTTTAATATTCGAAGCTGGCAACGTTGATGAGTTTGCGAAATCGGTGCGCACCTTGTTTGAGGATGTCGACTTGAATGCAAAGCTCGGAGCTAACGGTTCGAGCTTTATCCGGAACGAGTACAATCAGCGGTTGAAAAGCCAGGATTTGATCAAATATTTTAATTCACTGGCGTAATGGCGAATGTTCCCCGGGTGATAAAGTCTGTTGTGAATGCTGATCTGTGCATCGGGGATTGAATGAAAGAATTGATATCTTTAGAGAATAATAATACAATCACTGAATGGAAGTGTTAGCAATAATACCGGCTCGAAGTAACTCGAAAGGGATTCCTGGGAAAAATATCATTCCAATAAATGGTAAGCCATTGATTGCATGGAATATTGAAGCAGCCCGAGAGTCTGATTTTATCAAAAGAGTTGTCGTTTCAACGGATGGTGAAGCAATTCAAAAGGTTGCTGTGCAATTTGGTGCTGAGGTTGTTATCCGACCGGATGATATTAGTGGTGATGAGGCTAGCAGTGAATCTGCACTTCTTCATGTGTTAGAGCATATGAAGCAAGCGGAGAACTATATGCCGGATCTTGTGGTGTTTATGCAATGTACTTCGCCTTTGACCGCGACTGAAGACATCGATAACTGTATAATTAAGTTAATTGAAACGAAAGCGGACTCTGTCACTACGGTTACTCCTTTTCATTATTTCATATGGGAGGAAGAAAATGGTGAAGCTATAGGTATTAATCACGACAAACGTTTTCGACCACGCAGACAGGATCGGAAACCACAATATTTGGAAACGGGGGCTGTTTATGTGATGCGAACATCTGGTTTTTTAGAGTGTAAACATCGTTTCTTTGGGAAAACAGTTGTTTCAGTGATGCCACAGGAGCGGGTAGTCGAAATTGACGAGCCTGCTGATATTGTGTTAGCGGAAACGATGATGAGAAATCTTTTGAAGCCTGAATATTGTTTCCCATCCAATGTGACCACATTGTTTCTCGATTTTGATGGTGTGCTTACAGATGATACGGTTATTACTGACCAAGATGGTCGCGAAGCAGTTGTCTGTAGTCGTGGAGACGGCATGGGGATTTCTATGTTGAAGAAAACTGCTATAAGGGTGGTAGTTATGTCAACTGAAAAAAATCCAGTCGTAACTGCTCGGTGCCGAAAGTTGGGAATTGAGTGTTACCAGAGTCTTGGGCATAACAAAATTGAGACGTTGAGAAATTTCGTGTTAGAAAATCAGATTGACCCGGCCACTATTATCTATATGGGCAATGATGTTAACGATATAGAATGTATGGAATTTGCTGCGTTTGCTGCGGCTCCGCAAAATGCACAGAATGCAGTTAAACAAATTTCCGATTTAGTGACTAAAAGTAATGGAGGGCACGGTGCTGTCCGAGAGTTATGTGACTTGATTCTTAAAAGCAGACAGTAAAATGAAAGAACCTAAAGTAATTGCAGAGATTGGCTGTAACCATAAGGGCGATATGGAGATTGCCAAAGAAATGATTAAGATCGTCAAAATTTTTTGCAACGCCGATGTTGTGAAGTTCCAGAAACGAAACAACCGGGAGTTGTTGACACCTGAGCAATATGATGCTCCACATCCTAATCCGATGCACTCCTATGGATCGACCTATGGAGAACATCGTGAATTCCTGGAGTTTACAGTTGAGCAACATGGCGAACTGAAAGCCTATTGCGAAGAAATAGGGATTGAATATTCGACCTCGGTTTGGGATCTTACCTCGGCAAAAGAAATTGCTTCGCTCCATCCAAAGATGATTAAAATACCATCCGCGTGTAATAACCACACAGAAATGTTGAAATGGTTATGCGATAACTATAAGGGCGAAATTCACGTTTCGACCGGGATGACAACGAAGGATGAGATTGAATCGCTTGTTGATTTGTTCGAAAAGAGTGGGCGCGCAAAAGATTTGGTATTGTATGGTTGTACATCGGGCTACCCGGTAGCTTTCGAGGATATTTGCCTGTTAGAGATTACTTCATTGATTGAGAAGTATGGTGAGCGGGTAAAAGAGATTGGTTTTTCCGGACATCACTTGGGAATTGCTGTCGATGTTGCAGCTTATACCTTGGGAGCAACAGTTGTTGAGCGTCATTACACTTTAGATAGAACTTGGAAGGGGACTGATCATGCGGCTTCGCTTGAGCCCCAAGGACTTCGGAAGCTAGCTCGCGACCTTCGTGCCGTTTGTAAGGCCTTGACATATAAAGAGAAAGATATTTTGGACGTAGAATTGGTTCAGCGGGAAAAATTGAAGTATCGGAAATAGAGACCAAGGGTAAATGTTATGAATAAATATCTGAGATTTGTTCTTGAGAGATCGAAAGTTTCACGTCAGCTTCTTCATTTTTTGAATCCAGCTAATATTGATGTCAACGAGATTATTCTCAAAAGTTCATTTTTGAAGGATTATATCTTAAGTTTTTACCCTAAAAAGAGCTTGGAGCTAAAATTGTTTTACAATATTGGTGCAGGTAATCAAAGAAGCGAATACAAGTTTTGGTCTTATGTCGACTTGCGTTCCAGTAAATATGACAAGAGGGGGATTGATATATTTTACGATCTTGAGTCTTTGTGTCCGCTACCCATAGTTTCTGACCATGCAGAGGTTGTTTTTAATTCTTTTGTTATTGAACATATCTCGAAAGAAGCTACTCGCAATTTGTGTAATGAAGCTTATCGAATACTGAAGGAAGGAGGAGTATTTCACTCTAAGGTTCATTCGTATGACTATGGCTATAAATTATTCGGGAAGGGAATTATTTCACCTAATGTTCCTTTTGGCTGCCGGGAAAGTCGCGAGCAGGTGATAAAGTTGATTTTGAGAAACAGAGGAAGAGTGAGATCCTTTTTTACCTCAGAGGGAGAATATGTAATCGAGGGTAATGGGACGAAAGCGGATAAACTTGTTTTCTCTGCAGCTGATGCATTTTTGGCGCATAATGCGACCACTGCATATCAATATTTTATGGAAAAAGGGATGAATTCACAGGAAATGTTGGATTCGTTAAGTTGTGATTCTGTAGATGAGTTTTACAGAGAAATAAAGGAAAAGTTTGTACATCAATCGAAAAAAGAACCTCATCAGCATAATGCGGACTATTGGGATCAGAATGAGCTTTTGGAGTACATTAAATCAGTAGGGTTTTCAGAGGTTTATTTTACATCCCCTTATCAAAGTGTAAGTCCAGCGTTGTGGGAAGATCGGTTGAATAAAACGCATAATGGTTTTTGTTTTGCCATTGAGGCGGTAAAATAAGGGGGTATCGATGAGAATTAATCAAACCTATATCGTGTATTCCGTTTTTCATCTTTACGTCTCGATTCTTTTACGGTATCGGGATTTCAATAGCAATGAAAGAGGTAATGCTCTGTTGGTTATAACTGATCATGTTCCGGATTATGAACGACTGCAGGCTCGGGTGAGTGAGTTAGCCATCTTTGATCGGGTTATTTTGGTTCATGATGTAGAGGTTCGCAAAAGATATTCTGAAAAGAAGAATGCACTGCGAAGATTTTTTGACCGGAAGAGACTGCTTGAGGAACAATTTTCTCGAGATTTGAGAAGTGATGTGATGAGGTTTATCGCAGACTCAGAAATCAATACTTTTCTCGATTCAACACAGTTTATTCAGTATTTGGTTGTTTCATTTCCTACGAATTTGTATCGGCTGTATGAGGATGGCGAACGTATTTATATGCTGCCGAAAAAGTCACTGTCAGGCTGGATTAAGAGCAAGTTGTTAGGATACCCCAAAAAACATGGAAGGGATTCTTTTATAAAGGAAATCTTAGTACAACAACCGCAAAGAGTTCCTGTAAATATATCGCATAAAGCTAAACGGATTGACTATGGAGATCTTGTTCAGTCGTTAACGGCAGTTGAAAAACAAAAACTAGTTGAAGTATTTATGAAGGAGGCGGTCAGTCTGGAAGGAGTCTTCCCTCGATTGCTTCTATTGACGCAACCTTTGTCGGAAGATGGCTTTATATCTGAAGAATACAAAATAGCATTGTACGAAAGGATTATTAGTGAATATGGGGAGGGATTTAAGATATATCTGAAACCTCATCCTCGGGAATTGACCGATTACTTAACTTGTTTTGAAAATATCGAACTTATTCCAGGTAGTTTTCCGATTGAGCTCCTTAACGTCAATGACTCATTGCATTTTGATCGAGGTGTAACAATCTTTTCCACTTCCTTGAATAACTTTAAATGGGTTGATGAAAAGGTTTTCCTAGGAATTGATTGGGATGATCAATTACGGAAGAACTTCCCTTTTCGAACGGCTTAGTTATTTAGAAAAATTGGATAATAGCCGGGACGAATAGTCTGCTTGTGGGTTTTTTTTTGGAGATATCTGAGCAGTTTATATTTGTTTATTTTTTTGTTCTTTTCGATGCTAAAATTTTTTTCTTTAATTCATTTGTTGGAAAATATTATATGATAATCGAATATGTCTGTATGGCTGTCTAGTTTGGTTTTTAGACATGATTTGTTATTAAAAGTTGAATTTTTTCAGTACAGTTTGTATTAAGTTCGAAATTTCAACTGAAGCAGGAAACATCCAAAATGTTACGAAAGAAACTAGACTAATGATAGTTCCTCTTATCATGATGTCCAAGATTAATGATTGCTGAGGGATAAGTTGGACAATGAAATATATTGTGGTAAAGAATAATGTGATTGCTAAAAATTTGATGTTGAACGGTTGGAGTTTATACCGTTTCAGGAGAAAAAGATAGCGCATCAGGTTGTTGAGAAATAATCCGGAAGCTATTGCAATCGCAGCTCCTGTAATTCCCAATAACGGAATGAAGAAATAAAGCAGGGAGGTGACAATGACAATAAGGGATAAAATAAATGCTAAAGCAATTCGGTACTGTGGCGAATAAGCTATAATGTGTCCGTTTGTGCCAGTCATCATATCGAAAAGATAGCCTAATCCAATGAAGAAAATGACCCACTTAGATGCGGCATAAGTGGGCCCAAGTATTGTAAGTATATTATCAATATTGGCCCAAACTCCAAGGAAAAGAAATCCTCCGATAATGAATTGGTTAATGCAGCTACTGTAGTAAATCTGTTTGATTTTCTGCATGTCTCTAGCTGTCCAGGCGTCAGCAATAAGAGCACCGGATATTTTTAGAATCGCCCGCGAAGGAATCGCTACAAGAGTGCCAAAATAGAAAGCGATAGTGTAAACCCCAGTATTGCTTAAGTCCAGCATTTGATTGATTACAATTTTGTCAATGTTGAAAACAATCATAGAACCAAGGCCGGTGATTATTGAGAAAATACCGACATCAATAATCTCTGTTCGAAGTTTGGGAGTTACAAAATGTCGATCAATCCGAAGCCTTAGTTCTTCTTTGTGCTGGAGCAGAATAATCATGATAAGTGCTTTTAGACAAATGATTACAGCATAATACCAAATTAATTGGTTGAGGTCGATCCATTTTATTGCAAATAAGACTGTGACGAAAAAAATGAGAACTCGTTGGAGAAACTCCTGTAGGAAGATACCGGGCACGGAGTCGTAAAGAACCTTGTTGTAGGTATCCAGTTGTATAAAAATCATCGTAAAGAACGTCAACGGTAGCAGTAGAAAAATATGGTCGGCGAAAAGTTTGGATTTCTCCTGGTTATTCTCAATCAGCCATGGTGAAAAGCTGAAAAATAGAATCAGAAATAAAAGGAATCCAACCAAGAAGAAAATGAGGCTTATAAATAAAAAGCCGTGGTGCTGCGAGTCTTTATCTCGAAAGACGGGGAAAATCCGCGAGGTAATGCCGTGTATGCCAAGCAGACTAAATTGTCCAAATAGGTTTGCGTACGACATTAGTAGTCCAAATAGTCCAACAATGTCCGTTGTAAGGTAGTTTGGATACAGATAAGAGGTTGTCACAAAGCCAATAATTACACCTAAATATGACCAGATGCTCCCTTTGATTGATTGCTTTATGATAATACCCATTTTTGGAGGTTTCCTTAATTATTTCGTTATTTTTGCTTCAGCTCAAAAAATGAAATCCAGTTACTGCACCATGGCAAAGATAAAAGGCAATCGCAATATTTTCATTACAATCGGAATTATTCTCTTTTTCATCATTTTGTCCTTTACCTATTATTCTCCTCAATTGGAGGGGAAGAAGTTAATGGCTTCCGATAATGTGAATTATCAAGGAATGTCAAAAGAAATTAATGATTACCGGGCTGAAACCGGAGACGAGGCTCTATGGACCAACAGTATGTTTGGCGGTATGCCTGCTTATTTGATTTCTGTCAGCTATGGGGGGGAAGTGGTTGCAAAACTTCAACATTGGTTTTTGTTCGCTTTTCCGCGACCAGCTGGGTATTTGGAGCTTGGCTTCATCTGTTTCTTTGCGATGTGTGTATTGTTGGGGGTAAATCCTTTAATTGCTCTGGCTGGTAGTTTGATGTGGGGACTTGGAACGTACTTCTTTGTACTTATCGAGTCGGGGCACTATACAAAGGTGCACACGCTCATGTATATGCCATTGATTGTTGGAGGTGTTTTAAGTGCTTACCGAGACAAAAGGTACTGGGGCTCTTTAATCGCTGCGTTGGGGCTTTCCTGGATGTTGAGTGCAAACCACCCGCAGATGACTTATTATGCCGGGATTATGGTATTAATCATCGGAATCGTTTATTTGGTATCTGCAGTTCAGGAAAAAACATTGCCTGCTTTTTTCAAAACGAGTGGATTGTTGCTTGTAGCTGTAATATTGGCAGTGGGAACAAATTTTGGTCGCCTGTACTCGGTTTATGAATATGGCAAATATTCAACTCGCGGAAAGTCGGAGTTGAAGGTCGATGATCAAAATCAAACAGAGGGTCTGGATAAAGACTATATTTTAGAATACAGTTAATGATTTTGGAGAGGCGATGACTGCTTTTATTCCCCGTTTTAAGGGAGGAGGCATGAGCGAACCGCTTGGGGAAGGCTCTGAAGTTTATTCATTCTTTGAAAAAGCGCAGGGTAAAGCTGCTGCCAAAAAGATCACAAAGGCTTTGCCGCTTTACTGGGGAAGCCAGCCTATTTCTGCAGCTCCATTCTACTTTGGGGCAGTTGTTTTCTTCATGTTTGTGTTCGGTTTATTCGTAGTGAAGGGCAAAGACAAGTGGTGGATTGTCGCAGTCGTTGTGGTTTCATTTTTACTGTCTCTTGGTAAGAATTTAGGATTTCTGTCCGACCTTATGATCGACTATTTTCCGGGATATAATAAGTTTCGCGATGTCAAGAATATCATTTTTATCCAGCACTTTGCCATGGTCGTTATGGCCATGTTAGCTGGTCGCGGGATCGTGTTAGAGCAGATTGAGGGAAAAAAAATACTGAAGTCATTAAAATATTCCTGGTTTATTGTAGGAGGTGTCGCATTGTTGTTTGCATTGCTCCCCGGTATTGCCGGTGATTTTAGAGGACCATCGGATATTCGCTTAGCACAAGCCGGTTGGCCCGAGCAGTTGCTGAATGCTTTGCGAGATGATCGCAAATCGGTTTTGCGCATTGATGCTTTTCGTTCTTTTGTGTTTGTGTCGCTTTCTGCTGGAGTTGTTTGGCTTTTTATTCAGAAAAAGATCAAGACAAGTTATGCTGTTGTTTTGTGGGTTGTACTGGTCTTAGTTGATTTGTGGCCGGTGAATAAGAAATACATGAATAATGATAGCTTTGTTGCGAAGTCGAAAGTAGAGAAACCATTTACCGCATCAAAAGCTGATCAGGAGATTTTGAAAGATTCGGATCCGGACTTCCGGGTACTCAATCTTACGGTAAGTCCGTTCCAGGACGCATCAACTTCCTATTTTCATAAATCGATTGGTGGTTACCATGGTGCTAAAATGGAGCGTTACCAGGAATTGTTTGATCATCAGTTATATCCGGAGATCCGAAGGTTAATTGGCGGTTTTCAGAACCCGAATACCTTGGATTCGGTGCTTACTACGTTGGATGTCATTAACATGCTGAATACGCGTTATTTTATTTACGATCCCAATAGCTCTCCGCTGGTAAATTCGAATGCGTTGGGAAATGCCTGGTTTGTTGATGAATTTAAGGTTGTTGCGAATGCCAACGAAGAGGTGGACGCACTCTCTGAGTTCGACGCTGCAAATGAAGCGATTGTTGATGAACGTTTTTCTGGACAATTGAAGGATGTTGCACTTGGTTCTGGGCGGAACTCTCAAATTGAATTACTAGAGTACGGTCCTAATTATTTGAAATACGAAGCACGAGTTTCGGGGGGCACCAGCTTGGCTGTATTCTCTGAGATATACTATCCAAAAGGATGGGATGCGTTGGTTGATGGGCAGCCGGTCAATTATTTGCGAGCTAATTATATACTACGCGCTATGGCGATTCCCGAGGGCAGACACACAGTAGAGTTTAAGTTTGAGCCTGCGTCTTATTTCGTGGGTAATAAAATCTCGTTGGCAAGTTCATTGATTCTTATTCTGGCGGCTGCAGGACTTATTTTTGTTGAATGGAAAAGGAAAGTAAGACATGACGAAAAAGCGACCGAGTAAAATTAGACGGCGGTTAACTCGCTCATATCTAACAGCAACAATTAGCATCACTTTGATCTTATTCATGGTAGGTTTGTTGTCGCTCCTGGTTCAGAATGCTGGCCGGTTGACAGATTACGTGCGCGAACATGTTGGATTTACATTGGTTTTGCAGGATAATTTGCGCGATGCAGAGGTGTTGCGGTTACAAAAGATTTTGGCCGCTTCAGCAGCCGTTAAGTCTACAGAATATATCGATAAGGAAGACGCTGCGAATAGCCTTGCTGATGATTTGGGTGAAGATTTTGTCGATTTTTTAGGATTTAATCCCCTATTCTCATCAATTGATGTCAAGCTACATGCATCGTACATGCAGGAGGACAGTTTGGTTGTGTTGGAGAAGAATTTTTTAGGGTATCCGCAGATTCAGGAAGTTTACTATCAACGGGATCTAGTCAAGGTGATTAATAACAATGTTAGGAGGATTAGCCTTTTTATGTTGGTTGTTGTCGGCTTGATGTTGTTTATTTTTACAGCCTTGATTAATAATACCATTCGAATATCGATTTATAGCCAGCGATTTGTGATAAATACGATGAAGCTGGTTGGAGCA
>QKCF01000199.1 GCA_003246935.1 Sunxiuqinia sp.
TCCAATTCAATAATATCTTTCATCGAAGCGATTCCGCCGCTGGCAATGAGTTCCAGTTTGGGGAATTGTTCCAGTATCTCTTTATAGAGTTCGATGCTTGGCCCCGACAGCATTCCGTCACGGGCAATATCGGTTGAGATCACTTTTCGAATGCCTTTTTGTGTGTAGCTGTCGATGAACTCAAGAATCGGTAGTTCCGAAACTTCCTGCCAGCCACTCACGGCAATCTTTTTGTCTTTGGCATCGGCTCCGAGGATGATTTTTTCAGCCCCGTACTTTTCAATCCAACCCAGAAATGTCGCGCGATCTTTTACGGCGATACTTCCACCCGTTACCATTTGAGCTCCGCTTTCGAAGGCGATACGCAAATCTTCACTTTTCAGCCCGCCACCAAAATCGATAACCAGGTTGGTTTTGGTCGCAATTGTTTCCAGAACCTTGTGGTTTACGATGTGTTTTGCTTTCGCGCCATCCAAGTCAACCAGGTGAAGGCGGGTGATTCCTGCGTCTTCAAACATCTTGGCTACTTCGAGCGGATTTTCATTATAAACAGTCTTTTGATTGTAGTCGCCCTGCGAACATCAATCAGGTCGATGGCGGGGATTATCGTGATCATTTTCGGAATTAGAGTTTTATAAAGTTTTCAAGAATTTTAGCGCCCACAGTTCCGCTTTTTTCCGGGTGAAACTGGGTAGCGTAAAAATTGTCTTTGTGCAAAGCCGCACTAAACGGATTGATGTAATTGCTAACAGCAGCAGTGTGTTCTCCAACCGTTGCATAGTAGGAGTGAACAAAGTAAACGAACTGATCTTCCAGAGAAGCGTCGAACAGGTCACTTTTAAGATTGGTGATGTTATTCCAGCCCATGTGCGGTACTTTGGTGATGTACTCCATGCCCGGTTCGGGTTGAAAGCGTCTCACCTTTTCTTCGAAGATTCCCAAACAAGGTGTATCGCCTTCTTCCGAGTGACTGCACATCAGTTGCAAGCCGAGGCAGATTCCCAAAACAGGTTGTTTTAATGAGGGAATCAGCTTGTCCAGACCTTCCTGTTTGAGGTAGGCCATGGTGGTACTTGCTTCTCCTACTCCCGGAAAGATCACCTTGTCGGCCGCTTTGATCTTTTCGTGATCTCCGGTAATCTCTGCCGTAACACCCAAGCGTTGCAAGGCATTGTTGACAGACTCGATGTTCCCTGCGTTGTATTTGATGATGACTAGGTTCATGTCTATTCGTTCAAAAGTTTCTCGATTTTGTTTTTCATCTCATCAAACTCTTCTTGTTTGAATAAACGAGACAGAAAAACAATTTTTCCTTTTTTGTCAATGATAACGTTACGTGTCACTCCGGCACCTTTTTCAGCATACTGATAAAAAACAGCGCCTTTCGGGTCAACAAGGAGCGGATAGCTCACAGGTATTTGTTCGGCAAAGGCAGCAACCTTGTCCGCAGGTTCGTCCAAATCAACACCAAACAACGCGAAATCGGGATTGTCTTTATGCTTATTCCAGATCTCGGATTCAATATGCGGCATTTCTTTGCGACAGACGCTGCACCAACTTGCTGTAAATTGGAGCATCACCACTTTGCCCTTCAAATCCGATAACTTCACTTTTTGTCCATCGGGCGTTGTCGTTTCAAAGTCAGGAGCCTGATCGCCTACCTTCACGATGTAGGCATAATCGTCCTGGGCGCAAACATTCATTCCGATCAAAACCGCGATTAGCGTTATAATACCTTTTAGTTTGTTGTTGAAGAACTTCATTTAATAATTTCTAGTTAAAGACCACAGTCTTGTTTTTATAAACCAAAATCTTACGTTGCAGATGTTTAAATACAGCGTGCGAAAGAACGATTTTTTCCAGATCGCGTCCTTTTCGAACTAAGCGTTCTACGGTATCGATATGGCTGCAACGGGTTACGTCTTGTTCAATAATCGGGCCTCCATCCAATTCGCTGGTTACATAGTGGCTGGTTGCGCCAATGATTTTTACCCCGCGGGCATGGGCGGCATGGTAAGGCTTAGCTCCGGCAAAAGCAGGTAAGAACGAGTGGTGAATGTTGATGATTTTGTTCGGGTACTTGTTAACAAAGTCAGCAGAAAGAACCTGCATATAGCGAGCCAGAACGATAAAATCGACTTTGTATTTTGTAAGTAGTTCGATCTCCAGCGCTTCCTGTTCAGCTTTGTTGTCTTTGGTAACCGGGATGTATTGGAACGGGATGTCGAAGCGTTGAGCGACAGGTTCCAGATCTTTGTGGTTACTGATAATCACCGGAATTTCAACATCCCATTCGCCGGCAGTGTAGCGAGAAAGAATGTCGAACAAGCAGTGCGACATTTTTGAAACGAAAATAGCCATACGTGGCATTTTTTTCGAAAAGTGGACCGAGTAATCCATTTCCAATTTAGATGCGATCAACGTGTCGAAATATTCTTTGATCTTGTCAGCAGGGATGGCAAAGCCTTCCAGCTCCCATTCAACCCGCATGTAAAAAATCTTTTCTACCCGGTCAACATATTGGTCCAGGTAAATGATATTACCGTTGTTTTCGTTTAGGAATTCGGTTACGGTTGCCAATATTCCTTGTTTATCGGGGCAGTGAATCAAAAGAATAGCT
>QKCF01000229.1 GCA_003246935.1 Sunxiuqinia sp.
GATAGGAGTCTAGCATTTTAGATGGAAAAAGACAGACTAAAAACTAATAAGGTGGAGGCATATTTTTAATGTCTCCACCTCTATGCTTTGACATTGACCAAACGACAACAACCTAACGATCGCATAGAGTTTTACAGCCATTACCAAAAATATGCTTCTGTTTCAAAAAGCTATTCAGCCATTTTGTTATGAGTACATTGAGGCTACTCGAATAAACCAAAATCCACCTCAATTCATCGTAAAGCAAAGCAGCCTGCTATGGACTGCGAAGTCACACAACAGGCTGTTTACCATTTGTTCCGATACAAAAGTAGAATAAAAAGGCTTAAGATAAGAAAAAGCCCTTTCGGGCTTTTCTATCAAGAGGCTTTCTCTTTTTGGGAGTTCTTCGTTTTCGAAGTTTCTTGAGGATCTTCTACTGTAGCTTCATTTTTTGCTGAGAATGCGATACAAATGGCCCCAAACCAAGCCCCCACCATAGGGAGTAACAAAATTAAAGAATCATGGGAACAAGCAATGCAATTTGGGATTTGGGAGTTTACTTTAAATACTAAAGAAGTAAAAGGGGCTAACAATATAGCAGTTGAACTTGGCGAATATACCTTGAAATTCACGCCAAATGAAAATTCACCAATCCCTCAAATGAGCGACAAAGGCAACTATGTTGTTTTGTGGGAAAAGATCGATGGAGAATGGAAGGCCGTTTGGGATGCACCTGTCAGTGAGGTTCCATTGGTCAATTAAAAAATGACTTGATATTGAATCACTGAACCGTTTGACGTCGAGCCGATTTAATTAGGGGTGCAATTCCTTAGTCTCTACAAGGCCCAACAAATTGGTCGGATTTTATTGTATCAGGGAAGGGAATAACACTGCATTTGTTATTCTGCAAATTGAATGTTATTGTGAGACAATTTCACGGAACAATATAGCATTCAATGTTCATTTTCAGCGTGCTCTGCAACCTCCTTTGTTTGATGCGTTCTCCTCTTCTTTTCAATCTATGATTTTCCACATTTACTTTTCAGATATTACATTGATGGTTATTTTCAACAAAAAAGTGTATTCCGATGGAAATAAACAACACCACAGAATATTAACACAGTATTTAACGCAAAACCTTCATCCCTCATCAATAAGATAACCATCCAACTCTTTTATTTTAGCTAGGATTACGTGACTGCTAGATTCTGGTGCTCCATCGACACACTGATAATTTCAACGGCAACGAAAGAAAACCGCTCCCAAAAAATTATATATACTCCGGACAAGCGAACATAATAGCATAGAAACACTAAAACAGCATAACAAGCGAACACAATAACGAGAATTGATAAACCGAAGCAATAGAGATGACTTTGGTTTGTTAAAAGGGCAGCATCCATTTCTCGTAAAACCGCCTACTCCATCTCCCTTTAGAATACTAAACCTTTTTTCCCAAGTTGCGCCCCTCCCCCAACTTGTTGGCACGAGGTTTTTGTCCGTACGAAAACACATCTTACTCCATTGTGGAATTTCACAAGTCGGGAATAGGAATAACTGAAATCTACGATTGTAAATTGAGCTTAGCAGAGATGACTACAAAAAGAGAAAATTATCCACCACCGGGTCACGCAAAACAGGATAATTGCCAACAAGCGATTACCGAAACGAAAGGTCATTGGAAAAGGCGTCGTAAAAAATAACCGAATCTGCATTCGAACGTTTGCACAGGGAAGCATCTGAACACTGAAGCAATATCACTGTAATACAGTCGAACAATGAAACATGCTATCATGGTAACATGCAAACAGCCGATCAGCATAACAGTGTAACAGCATATCATCATAACAATCTAACATGCTCACTCGATAACAGTGTAACATGGGATCAACGTAACAGTGAAACGTGGCACCATTCGATCAGGCTAACAACAGAGTAACTCCGTCTTACCTGCCAATCTCTTTTTTGCCCAAGATAATGCAGATCCTGAATCTTCTCATTGGAGTCGCTATAGCCATCAAAAAACATCGCCAATCCCTGCTACCGGGAAAAACGTCCCTGAATTTTCGGGTATATTCATCTCCGACTTGTCCGTTGTCCAGAAACACACGAATAAATTCCTGTCGTGATCCGGACAAACTTCAACATCGTTTTCCAGGTTAGAACCAAACTATTGAGAATAATATTTCGGTCTTTGGGTTATTCAGTGTTATATGAGAGCGCTCAACAGGTCCATTTTCCCTTCAAAGATCCTGATTCGGCCACTCATTCCAGGAAGAAAGTCAATATCCTTTTTTTGCACAGGTAGATTTTCACATATTCCGATCTAATATTAACTCCACCAGATCCATTAGACCAATCAGCCACGAAATAGCGCCTTAGCTTCTCATACCCATCTTCAATCTAAGGAAAGGACTCTTTAGTCGTTTAATTTCAAAAAGTCTCTCTACGGCTCTAAAAAGGGGAAAAATGACATTGGCACTTTCTAATACCTTCGCCAGGTTAACCTGATAAATTCGAACAACAAAAGAGATCTAAACATGATATGGTTGGAAGATAACAGGTAAAACTGCAACAGAACGAATATGACAGGCCTCATGAATCTTATTGACCCCATAGTGAATGTCACAGTTCTCAAAAAAACGGCACAGTCATATCCAGCCTACTACCTCTTTTCCCTTTACCCGAATCGATACAAAACCGATTTGTCGCAAGAAATCCGAAATTGGCCCTCTTTGTATGATCTCATCTAAATTCATTTTCTCTTAGTTGTATTTTTTTCTTCGTTGAGCTTAGATTAAAATCTGAGTTTCCCCTTATATATATCTTATATATATATAATATAATGCATCGGAATACCCGACAGCACCACCCCATAACAGACTGATTATCAATAGGAGATTTTTTAAGTTTATCGGAATACCCGACAGCAAAGAGGAAAGTATCGGAAAGTCCGACAGCAACATCGGAATACCCGACAGCAAATTGCCCAAATATCGGAATACCCGACAGCATTATCGGAAAGCCCGACAGGGTAAACTCCCTTTTATCGGAAAGCCCGACACCATTATCGGAATACCCGACAGCGATATCGGAAAGTCCGACAGCAAAATCGGAATACTTGACAGCAGATCATAGGTTTTCCATGGACGAATCTTTCTTCTTCGAAAGAATCGTTGATCTCTCTATTATGTTGGGGAGTTCTTTATAGTCCAAGGCGATTCTTTTGAATCCGCATTTGGGAGAGTACTGTAATTCTCTTAGTGGGACTACAGAAAACTGTATATCTTCAAGTAAATTGAGACAAATAAAGGATGGTTCTATCCGACTGTCACTATTGAACAATTTGACCGTAAAGTTATTGATTAGGCCATGAGCAACAGATACAGAGCAAAAGACACAAGCATACCTGCATGAAGTATTGCGGTCAGGAATCGCCAATTCCTGTCAGCTATAAAATTTGGTCGAAATTAATAGTCGGGAAATATAAAAAAAGTAATCTATTCTGAAAATGGACACAAAATCGAAAAGCGTTCCCCTTTTCGTTCCCCCTAAATGAAAAAAGCCGCGGTTTTCGCGGCTTTTTGTGCCCAGGACGGGACTCGAACCTGCACGCCCAAAAACGGGCACCAGCCCCTCAAGCTGGCGTGTCTACCAATTTCACCACCTGGGCAAGAACATTAGAACGGATAGGAACATCATGCGATACATCCCTTTTCAAATGTGAGTGCAAAACTAAAAAAATAATCAAAACGCCAATCCCGGACGATTAAAAATATTCCATTTTAACTATCAAAATCCACTATTCATCTGATTTACAAAGGAGCCCAAAAGATGTTTTTTAAACGACATCTTCAAAATACTCCCTTTGGGGAAAGCCAGAGACCAAAAATTAATCTCAACTACCTAACATATGCTTTTTCTTCATTGAGTCTTATTCAATATTCTCAACATCTTAAGCTCCAACACGGGATTATGGCCTCGACCAGTATATACCTCCAAAAACTAATACGCAAGCTAAGCTGCTAAACCCCAACTACGAATAATAAAAAAGCGAAGATGATCAAATGTCACCTTCGCTCTTATATTTTTCGTTATCTGCTATTTACGAATAATAACCATCGTTGCACCGTAACCATACTCCTGGAAACTGGCATCCTGATGCGCATATTTTTTGTATTTGCTTGAAAGCTCACGACGTAGCTCCTGCTTCAACACGCCGTTGCCCAAACCATGAATGAAAACGACTTTCTTCACCGTGTTCGACGAAATAGCTTCCTCCATTTTTTCGCGGAAGGTTTTCATCTGCAAATCCAGCATATCTTTATTCGAAAGACCTGCTGTGTCATCAATCACCTCATGAATATGCAGATCCACCTCCATCAGCTCCGGTAATTCAACTTTTACCGGTTTGGTTTCACGCGCAGGCTCTTTCTCGCGAACAGCTTTCTTCAGGTCTTTGTTGCTCAAATCCTTCATCGCCTTTTCCAGTTCCGATTCGTTCAACTTGTACAACATCGCTTTGCCACTGAAAAAATCATTCTCCTTGAAACTTCCAGACTTGTAGAATTTCACTGGATTAATGGTGATCCGCTTGCGAAGCGGTTTTTCTATTTTGGCTGATTTGTCTTTATAAAACATTAGTTGGAACCCGAAAGCAGGCAATTCTGCAATATCGGCCTGCGACAAAGTCTCAAGCAACAGTTTCGTATTAGGCTCCAGTTTTCCGCCTTCCTGTGTTACGTATTGCTCATTTACAAAATGGCTGTAATGATAAAGAATGAAAAAATTGCTATCGTTCACCAAATAAACCTTGGTTTGGCCATCCAGCGGATTACGGGCATTATCAGGCAAAAAAGCGAGATAAAACTTCGGTTCATCATTCCCCTTAATGATGGTTACCGGCTCTTCAACCTTGGGTTTCCTATGTTCTTCCGGTTTCGATTTTTTGTTGCCTTGCCGAATAAAATCGCTTACATCAGGCTTTTTATCGCTGTTTGTGACTCCCTCTTGGTCAATCTCATCCATGATGATTTCCGAAGTCATAACCGGAATTTCGAAACCATCTTCATTCTCCACATGAACCATATTTTTGCCGACAATTTTAGTGATGATTCCACCGCCTACGGCATTCATAAATTTTACCCGATCTCCTATCTGATACATAGCTTATTTATTTTGACACAAAAGTAACAAAAGGAATTTCCAAATTCGATGTTTCAAGTTCCAAAATCAAAACTGGGAATAACGGGTCTGGAGTAGCAAAATACAGATAAATGCTATTTATTCATTCCATCTGTCCTTCAAATAAGTCAGTCCTCCTATCCTTATTCTTTTTTTGTAATTTTGCCGCCCATGAACAAGCTTAAAACAGAAACAACCGTATTCGACCTCAGTGCACAAGCGCTGAATTACAATTTACCTGATGAACGAATTGCCAAATATCCGTTGCCTCAACGCGATCAATCCAAATTGCTGGTTTGGAACAGCGGCAATATTACCGATGCACAATTTCGGACACTTCCCGACTTTTTGCCAGAGGATAGCTTACTGATCTTCAATAATACAAAGGTAATTCGTGCGCGGCTGTTGTTTCAAAAAGCGACCGGCGCCAACATTGAAATCTTTTGCCTCGATCCGCTGGAACCGGCAGACTACCAAATTGCGTTTCAGCAAACCGAAAGTTGCAGCTGGAATTGTATGGTCGGCAACCTGAAGAAATGGAAAACCGAGGTGTTGGTGAAAGAGATTCAGCTAAAAGAGAAAACGGTTGTATTTAAAGCTGAGAAGTTGAATCAAATTGATGGTTCAGTGCAGGTGAAATTCAGCTGGGATTACCCTGAAGCTGACTTTGCCAGCCTGATCGAAGCTGCAGGGATCCTTCCCATCCCACCTTATTTGCACCGCGAAACGGAGGAAAGTGACCTGGAGCGCTACCAGACCATCTACTCGAAAATAAAAGGATCGGTGGCTGCTCCGACAGCCGGGCTGCACTTTACAGATGCTGTATTTGAAAGCTTGAAAGCCAAAAATATTGATTGCGATGAAGTAACGCTCCACGTGGGTGCCGGAACCTTCAAACAGGTTAAAGCTGAAACCATTGGCGAACACGAAATGCACGCCGAGCAAATCATCGTTCGCCGGGCACTGATTGAAAAGCTACTGAAGCATCAGGGAAAACTTGTTGCCGTTGGAACAACCTCAATTCGAACACTGGAAAGTTTGTATTGGCTGGGAGTAAAGCTGATTGAAAAGCCTGACAGCGCCCTCAACGAATTGGATATTGAGCAATGGCTGCCTTACCAAACCGAAAAAAGCTACTCGAAACAGGAGTCGCTCGAGGCTATTCTGGCTTACATGGATAGACACAACTTGTTGACTATTGGTGCTCATACGAAAATCATCATTGTTCCGGGCTACCGCTTCCGTATTGTCGAGGGTATGATTACCAATTTTCACCAACCACAAAGTACATTGCTGCTACTGATCTCTGCATTTATTGGCAACGACTGGCTGCGTGTATATCAGCATGCACTGGCTGATGGCTACCGTTTCCTTAGTTACGGTGATAGTAACCTTTATCTGAAATCATAAAAAAAGGGGCATTTCTGCCCCTCCCTAATATTTTTCTGCTGTAGGCTATTTCACTACAGCATTTTCAATAATCACATCATAAAAATAACCTGCACCAAAGTCTTTTTCAACCGCAACAGTTCCTTGCATGGTTACGATGTCGCCAACAGCAACAGTCTCCGTGGTTGTCAATGTTAAATCGTACTTGCCATCAACTCCGGTACCATCCTGAATGTGCACCCAATTGCGGTCCATGATTCCGTTATTTACTTTTACTACTTTACCGCGAACCAGCACTTCTTTTCCGGCATAATCAGCTTTATTTTCAAACAACGAAGCCACAGTGACACCACCTTCTGCAGGCTCTATGCTGATAGTTTCATCCTGTTCTACCACTTTACGCCCCATCTGTCCGTGCGGGTTTGAGGCTTCAGGCTTATTCGATGTGCTCAAATCCTGAACAAAAAACACACTGGCAAAGACGGTATCCAGGTCATTACTCTTAAAATCCTTCATTTCCATCGAATTGCCAAAATAATAAGTTTGTCCCGGCACCGGATCCATTTTATTCACAGCAATCCAATATTCCTGATCACCTTCATTCACCTGAAGATAAGTATACGCACTGGCCTGAATGGTTTTATTTACAGTTACGGCATGCATCATCGAGCTGGTGTCGATAGGTTCCACCGCTTCTTTTTTCTTTTTCACACAAGAAGTCATCACAACGACTCCCAGCACCAGCACAATAAAAAGTCTCATGGTAATTACTCTCATAATTTTTATTCCCTATTTAGATTTTGTCTGTTGAATTAACAAAAATAACATCGGGAAGTTAATCAAAGATTTGTGAATTTAGAATTCAAAAGCGTTTCGTCAGATTGATATATATCCGATTATAATTATCCTTTTTCTCGAGAGTAGCTTCATAATTTACTGACAGTGCTAATTTCCGGGCAATTTGCCAACTCAAATCAATTTCACCTTCATGCTGCAAAAGACTGTTATCCGATCCCGGAAACTGATAGTAGACATAACGATAGCCGATGGAAGAAGAGAGCTTGCCATTCCAAAAATCTTTGTACATGCGAATTCCGAAAACAGAACCGTCAACATAAACTGTTTTCAATACGTTAGCCGACAAGGTAATTGTAGAATTAATCGCCGGCACTTGGTTGAAAGACATAAATCCGAAGTAAGAAGTTGATGATCGGGGATCAGAATCACGTTTTCGATAGTTTGAATTTACACCAACAGTGATTAGCGAAATTGGTCGGTAATTGAAACGGAATTGAACACCCTGCCGGCTTGCTTCCTCCATTAGTTGATCAACCATGCTTTTAAAAGTCTCGTAATAAATCACATTTTTACGATTGTCGTACGACGCATCTGTCCATAGTTGCCTATTAAAACGGTATCGCAACGAAACGTAGAAGCTGGTCAGACTGGTTGTACTTTTCCCCAAGCCATTTTCAGTTTTATACAAATCAATTTCACTCGAAAGAAAGAAGAACAAGTTTTTGAGTAACGAATTGCTGTGTTGCAAATAAAGAAAACGCCGGTCGGTTTTTCCATTATTGGTTTGGTTAAAAAAGGCCAGAGAGCTTCGCACCGAACCATTCTCTCCTTTTGCCTGATGCGCTGCATATACACCATATTCCAGTAAATCGGAATTAAAACCATAGTCGTAATAATCGGGACGGAAACCAGCCACTACTCCAAAACGAAAACTGCTCACTCCTGTTTCAAACTGCAGCCCGTCTATCGCGCCAATATTCGACAAATTAGGGTTGATCTTCCTCCCCAGCCAAATGTCTGACCGTCCACCTGCTTGGTAACGAACTGCCAAACTGTATATCTTTAAAGCATTGAAAAGATTATCCTGAACGGCCGACCAATCGGAAGTCAGATAACTAAAGTTCGTGTAAGTTTCCGCAGAAAAGCGACTGTTGCTGATATTATTGGCCTGCAACGACAAACTGTAGCGCATTCGGTGACTATCTGAAGACGTGGCATTCGAAAAAGCAGAATAAGAGGAAAACGCTATCCGTCCGCGTATTTTTTGTTTGAACACAAGCTCCTGTTCAGCCTGTTCCATAGATTCTGGGGTCTCCGCTGTTACTTCCTTCGTAGTCTCTGAGACAGGAGTTTCGGTTTTTGATTGTGCGACCTTTACTCGGCGGGAACGGCCAATTACTTCTTGTCCCAACGATACTTCCATTCCGGGAAACGATTTACCAACAACAGAATAGCTGGATTTTGATTCAATCAGCATCAACGGCATCATCGTACTGCTTTCATTTCGAATAAAAATGGTATCTCCTACCACCAAATCATTTGTTCCGTCAAAGCGCACATAAATATTTTGACTGGTGATGTAGGTCACCTTTCCGGTAAATTCCTGTTGCGCCTGAACAGAAACAAATACGCACAGAAATACCATTATTAAAAGACTGCTATTCAAATAACTCTTGAACTGTCTCCTCAATTTTTGTATGTCTGGTACCATTTCCATGTTCTATCTGAAATGAATTAATCTTCGGCTCTGCCAGTTGGGTGACAGGAATAACAGGCGCTGCTTTGATAGCTGTAATTAACCACCTCCTGATGATGACCATCTGTTTCTGTCTGATTGTGCACATGACAAGTAAAACAAGTAAAATCAGTATAACTCGAAGCATTCGTGTGACAATCAGTACACGAGTTCCATTCTCCGTTATGCCGGCCCGAATAAATTGGAAAATACTGGCTGTCGTGCTGTTTAAAATCCGCTCCCTCCCATCCGGAATCCGTTGTATGACACAAACTGCAATCCGTAGATAACCCGATTTGCTGATGATTCGGATCAGACGTCGAGTTGTAATCATCCTGATGACAGGCAATACAATCTGTTGGCAGTTTACTGAAGGTTCCGCTGGTATGGCAATCAAAACATCTAATCGCATGTCCTCCCCGCAAAGGGAAAAAGTTGTGCTCGAAGTTTGTTGCATCCCAGGAAACCGCTTGTACGCTGTGACAATCCTCACAACTGTTTGAATAGCCCGCCTCCTGGTGATTCGGACTGGTTGTTGCCAAATAATCTGCCTGATGACAACTCACACATTCAATCGCTAAGGGATCAAATTGCAAATTACTGGCCGACTGATGACACTGAAAACAATCAGCAGTTCGGTGTGCTCCCATCAACGGGAAACGTCCCTGGCGATGCATCTGGGTTATATTTG
>QKCF01000225.1 GCA_003246935.1 Sunxiuqinia sp.
GTTTGGAAACGCACGGAGGCGTTCTATGGGAAAGAGTGGATTTGGTGTATGCTGCATAACTTTGGTGGTAATATCAGTTTGTTCGGGCGCATCGAAAATGTGGCAGAACACCCTGCAGAAGCTTTGAACGATTCTACTTCGGGTCAACTAAAGGGAATCGGTTTGACCATGGAAGCTATTGAGCAAACGCCGGTTCTTTACGAGTTAATGACCGACAATACCTGGAAAGGAATGGTTGCAGAAATACATCCGAAACCGCTATGGCAATACGAATGCTGATATTGAAAAAGTCTGGGATATTTTGGTGGAAACTGTTTACAACGGACAAGTTATTCGCGATGGAGCCGAGTCAATTATCGTTTCTCGTCCTACTTTCGAAGGATATCGTCGTTGGGCGCGCACTAAATTGAATTATGCCCCGGAAGATTTGTTGCCGGCATGGGACTTATTTGTTGAGGCGATCCCGGAGTTTGGTACTTCTGACGGTTTTCAATACGATTTGGTTGATGTGACCCGCCAGATTCTGGCAAACTATGCACTGCCGGTTCAGCAACAAATAGCATCGGCTTACAAGAGCAACGACAAAGAACAATTTGACAAATACAGCCGTGAGTTTCTAGAGCTGATTGATGATCTTGATCGACTGTTGGCTACTCGAAAAGACTTTTTGTTGGGGCCTTGGATTGCCGACGCGCGCGGCTGGGGTACAACACCGGAAGAGAAAGCATTATACGAGCAGAATGCCCGCGATTTAATAACCCTTTGGGGAGGCGCTGATAATCGCCTGCACGAGTACAGTAATCGCCAATGGAGCGGCCTGCTGAGCGATTTTTATAAACCGCGCTGGGAGCAGTTCTTCTCAGAAGTGACCAACAATTGGGGCAACTTTGATCAGGATGCTTTTGATGATAAAATCTTACGACGCAAAAAGATTTTCCATTAGAAGCAAAAGGCAGCTCAACGGTAGTTGCCAAGGAACTCTACCAAAAATACCGAGACCGGATCGCGCCGATGACACAAACTTTACCTGTAATTAACTACAACTATTGATAATGGAAGATTCAATCAAATATAAGCCAGAGCGCTTTCTGTCGCTTGATGTTTTCCGAGGGCTTACTATCGCGCTGATGATAGTGGTTAATACGCCCGGTACCGGAGCCAAGATATACGACTATTTTATCCATGCACATTGGTTCGGCTTTACATTAGCCGATTTGGTGTTTCCCTCGTTCTTGTTTGCCGTCGGGAATGCGATGAGCTTCTCGATGAAAAAAATGAAAACGATGTCGCCGGGGCAGGTATGGACAAAAATCATCAAGCGAACAGTCATTATCTTCCTGCTAGGCTACCTCATGTACTGGTTTCCTTTTTTCAAATTCGGTACCGATGGATCTTTTCTTTGGAAACCCATTGCTGAAACCCGGATCATGGGAGTTCTGCAGCGGATTGCACTTTGCTATTTCTTTGCTTCGGTAATCGTTTTGTACTTGTCAGAGAAAGCTTCGATAATCATTTCGGTAGTCATCTTATTGGCTTACTGGGGAATTTTGTATGTTTTTGGTGAGCCTGGAGCAAAGCTGGAGATGGCAACCAATGCAGCAACGAAATTCGACTTGTCAATTCTTGGCTACGGGCATATCTATAAAAAAGACGCTATTCCTTTCGATCCGGAGGGGATCCTGAGTACGCTGCCGGCGATTGTAAACGTGCTGTGGGGCTACTTAGCAGGCGTTTTTATTCAGAAAAAAGGAAAGTCGTTCGAGGGCATTGCTATGTTGTTAATGGCAGGCTTTTTAATGACTTCACTGGCGCTTTGGTGGGATCTCATTTTTCCTATCTCAAAGAAATTGTGGACGAGTCCTTTTGTTCTTTATACAGTCGGATTGGATCTTTCAATCATGGCGGTGTTGATTTACCTCATTGAATTAAAGAGCGTAAAAATAGGCGTTAATTTTTGCGATGTTTTCGGCAAGAATCCTTTGTTCATCTACCTGTTCTCTGAGCTTTTCTACGTTGTGTTACGGATGATTCCGGTTAATTCAAATCAGGATGCTTTCGAGTGGGTAAGTGAGCAAATCTTTCAAAAGATATTCCCCGGAGCCTTTGGCTCTTTAATGACGGCAATTGCTTATGTGCTGATTTGTTGGGCACTGGGGTGGTGGCTGCATCGCCGAAAGATTTACATTAAAATTTGATGGTATAGCGTACTTGAAGCTCGATTGATTTTTGCGGGTAGTTAAGTTTGTGTATTTTTCAGACTTTAACTACTACATTCAAATTACCAAGAAACTATTCAACATGAGAACTAAGATTTTCAATGCTCTAATTCTACTCGTTTGCTTGTCGTTTCAGTTGCAGGCGAATGCTCAAAAAAAGGGAGAAACGAACTCCTTCAGCATTTCTGAGAAGAAGGCTGCTACACCAATACTGATTTCTGAAAATGAAGCGAACGTCGTATCCATTGCTGCCAATCTTTACGCCGGCGATGTGGAGAAGATCACCGAACAGCAACCCGAAGTAATTCATGAAATTCCCGAGTCAGCTCAGGAATTAATTATTGCAGGTACGATTGGTCAAAACGAAATCATCGATCAACTGATTGCAGATCATAAAATCGATGTATCATCAATCAAGGGAAAGTGGGAAAGTTGGTCGATTCAAGTGCTTGATAAACCCTTCCCCGGAGTGAAGAAAGCACTTGTTATAGTCGGTAGCGACCGTCGGGCAACGGCATACGGGATATTGGAACTCTCACGTAAAATGGGCGTTTCTGCCTGGGAATGGTGGGTAGATGTGCAACCAGCCAAACGCAAGGAGATAAGCCTCGATATCGAAACAAAGAGTTATGGTTCTCCCTCTGTAAAATATCGCGGTTTGTTTTTGAATGACGAAGATTGGGGACTTCAGCCTTGGGCTGCCAAAACTTTTGAACCTGAAACCGGTGACATAGGTCCGAAAACTTACGCTAAAATTTTCGAGCTGATGCTGCGCCTTCGGGCGAATACCATCTGGCCGGCCATGCATGGTTGTACCAAAGCCTTTTATACCATCGATGGCAATGCCCAGGCGGCTGATGATTATGCAATTGTGGTGGGAACCTCTCACTGCGAGCCGATGTTGTGCAATATAAATGCAGAGTGGGATCACAATACCATGGGCGAGTGGCGATACGACAATAATGCCGCAACTATTCGCGATTTATTTGAAGCTCGGACAAAAGCAACTTCAAACTTCGAAAGCATTTATACCATCGGCATGCGTGGTGAACACGACTCGCCGATGAACGCTAAAGACTTGACCAAAGAAGATCAAATCAACCTTTTGGAAAAGGTAATTGCCGATCAGCGAGCAATCATGCAAAAAGAGACGGGTAAAGATCCGAAAACATTGCCGCAGGCCTTCATTCCCTACAAAGAAGTACTCGATTATTACCAAAATGGATTGAAGGTTCCGGAGGATGTTACCCTGATGTGGACGGATGACAACTATGGTTACATTCGCCAGTTAAGTACACAGGAAGAACAAAAACGCCCGGGCGGTGGCGGTATCTATTATCACGCTTCGTACTGGGGGCGTCCGCACGATTACTTGTGGCTGAGCTCAACTAACCCGATGTTAATCTGGGAAGAAATGTATAAGGCTTACCAGTTCAATTGCCACGACATGTGGATTTTGAACTGCGGTGATATCAAACCCCTGGAGTACAATATCGAGCTATTCATGGATATGGCCTGGGACATTGATAATTTTGCGGGAACGATGGATGTACAATTGCACATGGAAGACTGGTTGAGTTCGCTGTTCGGAGCAGAGAAGGCTCCTCAATTAACGAAGCTGATGATGGATTATTATCATCTGTGTTTTATGCGTCGTCCTGAGTTTATGGCCTGGAGCCAAACCGAGCCAACGACTAAACCACAGGAAACCGAGTTGGCGCAGATACGTTACAACGATGAATTGACCCAACGTTTGCAAGCATGGGAGAGACTGTCGAGCCAAGTGAAAAAGCTGGATGACGAAATTCCTGCAGCGCAAAAAGATGCCTTTTTCGAACTGGTTTACTATCCGGTTGCCGGAGCCTCACTGATGAATCAGAAGTGGTTGTATCATTACAAGAATGAGTTGGCTGCCCGCCAGGGAAGAACCAGTGCCAACGAATTTGCTGCACGCTCCAAAGCTGCCTATGACCAAATCAAAATAGAGACCGATTACTTCAACAATAAACTGCAAAACGGGAAGTGGAAGCATATGATGAGTATGAAGCCGCGCAACCTGCCTGTTTTTTCGCAGCCGTCGTATGCTGTACCGGCCAATGACGATGAAGTTGGTTTGGGACTCGCCTTGGAAGGATACGAAATGGAAGCCAATAAAAAGATCGAAAACAACTATGCTGATGTGCTGCCGGTGTTAAATGCGTATTTGAAAGACTCCGCTTTTGTTGATGTATTCCTGAAAGGCGAAGGTGAAGTGGAATGGAAAGCTGAACCGAAACAGCCTTGGATTCGCTTGTCTGCAGATCATGGAAAACTGACAACTGCAGATGGCGAACAGGAACTACGCTTTTGGGTAAGTATTAATTGGGACCTGGTTCCTCAAGGAGAAAATACCAAGGAACCACCACTCGGACACGATTACCAGCTGATTCCACCGGCTTACAAAGTAAACGGCTCTATTGTGTTTAGTTCGGCTGACACCACAATCACGATCGGTGTGTCGACCTTCAACCCCAAGTTCAAAGAATTGGAGGATTACGAAGGTTTTGTTGAGGGCAACGGATACGTGTCGATCAATGCAGAGAACGCTTCAAACCGGGTGGCCGGCAAGGACGCTGAATGGGAACTGTTTGGTGGCTTGGGCTACAGCGGAAATGTTGCTGTTGCATTACCTTTTGATGTGAAACCCGTAACAACTCCAACGGAGATAAAAGAACAAAGTCCGATGTTGGAATACGATTTCTATACCTTCAATTCCGGTGAAGCAGATGTTCGGGTTCAGGCAGTGCCAACACATCCGTTCTACGAGGGTGCGAGTGTTCGTTGTGCGGTTGCAATCGATGATGCTGAGCCTGTGATTATCGACTTTAAAACAGTCGGCCGCAGTAATGAGTGGAAACAAAACGTGTTGAAGAATGCAGCTGTGAAATCAGCTAAACAGATAATTGATGAGCCCGGAAAGCACCAACTGAAAGTATGGATGGTTGATCCTGGCGTGATGTTGGATCAGATCTTAATCGATTTGGGAGGATGGAAAGGTAGTTATGCGTTTCCGCCTGAAACCAGAAAAAAATAAACGAAACAGTGAAGAAGAACTCGTTTATAAAACTCAGCATGGCTTTCGTCATGCTGTTGTTTTTAGTCAGCAGCTGTAGCGAGAAACACCACAAGCAGCCTCATGATCTAAAAATAGCTTTCCTGTCAGATGTACACTTACAAAACCTGTATGGTAAACTTTCCGACAACGATTTTAAAGGCGTCTTGAACCCGGAGAATGGGCGCTATGTATTAGGTCGAACCATGGAAGCTCAGTTACATTCGACACGGCTGTTCAACGAAAACTATTTTGCTTTTCTGGCGGCTTTGGACGATGTGGTTCGTCGGGGCGTGAAATATGTGGTACTTCCGGGCGACTTTAGCGACGATGGGCAACCACTGAATGTTCGGGGAATGCAGGAAATTCTGCATGAGTACGAAAAGCAATACGGCATACAGTTTATTGCAATAACCGGTAATCACGATCCGGTTCGTCCTTTTGCTATGGATGCCGGGAAAACGGATTACCTGGGTGCTGGTGGAAAACGGCAGGCTTTGATGAGTCGGGAAGGGATGTACAGCCCGAAAAGCGAAGATGAAAATCCGGTTGTGATTACAACGGATATTCATAAAATGGGCTATGCAGAAATTTTGGCAGAGATGGGTGACTTTGGCTTCTTCCCAAAGCCGTCGGATATCTATTGGGAAACACCGTTTTCAAGCTACGGCTACGACGATTATTCGTTCGAGAAGGCTTTGCAGGACGCGAGCCTGAATAAAAGAGAATATTCGGTTCCGCCCACCAATTACAATTTGCCTGATGTGAGTTATCTGGAGGAGCCAGTTGAGGGACTTTGGCTGTTGGCGATTGATGGTAATGTTTACGTGCCAAGGGAAAGTGTTGCCGGGGATGGAGCAGATCCGGAAAATTATAATGGAGCAAGCATCGGCTACAACGAAGTTTTGACTCACAAGAAACATTTGCTGGACTGGGTGCGAAAGGTTTGTAGGGAGGCAAAGAAAAGAGATAAGATCCTGATTACTTTTAGCCACTTCCCGATGGTTGAGTTTTACGATGATGCGAGTCCTGAGATCCGAAAGCTTTTTGGTGATGATAAAATGGAGCTTCACAGGGTGCCAGCCGAAGAGGTGGCGCGGACTTTTGCTGATGCCGGGATTAAGTTGCACTTTGGCGGGCACATGCACATCAATGATACGGGGATCAGAACCTATGACGATGGAAAGTTTCTGGTGAATGTTCAGATTCCTTCACTGGCAGCTTACATTTCTGCATATAAACTACTGACCATTCATAACGCTAATCAAATGGAAGTGGAAACGGTGCAGCTCGATTCTGTTCCTCGTTTTAAAGAACTGTTCCCGCTATATGAACGCGAGTATGCCTACTTGGATAGTGTGAAAAGCCCTTCAACTTGGAATCCTGATATCCTGGCAACTTCCAGTTATCATGACTATACTGCATGGCATTTGAAGGAACTGGTTCGTCTACGTTTTCTAAAGGATGATTGGCCGGAGGATCTTCGCGAGTTTTTCGGCAATTCTACGGGCAAACAGATGTATGATTATGTGGAGGCGCATAGTCAAAACCCGGAATCGGATTCTTTGTTGAATATTGGTGATTGGACTGGTATGGACCTGATTTACGACTTTTACAGGTTACGCAGTGCCGATAAACTGGCAATACCGGATATTGGCAAGGAACGTCTGGCGGCTTACGAGGATTTTTTTCAAGAAGTAAAATATGCTATTCCGGAGAACGGAGCTGAAAAGCGAATTGTTCAGTTGCAGGATTTGGCGGGTATTTTTGAGCATTTGATGAATGGGGCTCCAGCTGATCATTTCACGATTAACCTAAGTGCTACAGATTCCATATTGGTGTCCGTTAATTAAATCATGTGGGCTTGGAGGCTAATCTTGTCGACGGTTGTCACTGATGTTGGCTTGATTCGTTATCTTAGCGGTCACTGCTCAAAAAAAACTAAAAACTGAAATGAAAAGAATTTTCTTCTTCTTTTTGTTTGCACTGACTACAACCTGGATGTCAGCGCAACAAACCGAATTTAACCCCTTAATTCCGGATAACCTCGCCGATCCTACGATCGTTCAGTTTGGCGATACCTTCTACTGTTATGCAACCAGCGATGTTGGTGATATTGAAACCGATTTAGCTTTTTCAGGAAATCCGGTTGTGTGGAAATCGAAAGACTTTGTGAATTGGAGCTTCGAGGGGATCTGTTTCCCTGGAATCGATTGGCACGAGCATAAGTACTGGGCTCCGGGTCGCGTGTTGGAGCGTGATGGCAAATACTATCTCTTCGTAACAGTCGATCATGTTACCCAGCTGGCTGTTGCTGATTCACCTGAAGGTCCCTTCTGCTTCATCAATGGCCCGGAAAACTACACAGGGGATGAAAAGCCTTCGATGGTTATTGACGATATCGATGGTTGTCCGTTTATCGATGATGATGGGCAAGCCTATATTTTCTGGCGCCGGAAAAAGGCTTCGAAACTCAGTGCTGACTGGACCAAGCTCGAAGGCGAGACGATCACCATTCCAACACAGTGGGGCGGTTATTCCGAAGGCCCGTTTATGATCAAACGAAAAGGAATTTACTATTATTTCTATACCATGGGTGGTTATGCTGACTACCAAAACGCCTATGTGATGAGTAAAGAGTCACCGCTTGGGCCATTTTTGACGGCAGGAAAAGACGTGATCATCTCTTCTGATTTGGACAAGCAAATCTGGGGACCGGGACACGGCTTTGCGTTTTCTCCTAAAGGAACTGACGATTGGTATTTTGTATACCTCGAATATGGTATCGGAGGAACTTCACGTCAGGTATACTGCAATAAGATGGAATTTAACGAAGATGGTGTCATCCAAAAGATTCAGCTTGATCGCAAAGGTGTTGGACCGTTAGCCAAGGTGAAGGTAGATAAGCCAATCGATTTGTCGAAGGCGGTAGCAACAGCTTCATCGGTTAAAAAGCCAATGGAGGTGGAAGCCCGCAAGTGGAGAAATGCAAAAGAGTTGAAGTATGTTTTGCCGGAAGAACCAATCTACCGTCATCATGAATTTAATCCACAGGAAGCTATCGATAATTCGAATTATACGCGCTGGTGGGCTCGCCCTGATGACACGGAGAAATGGTGGCAGCTGGATTTAGGCAAAGTTGAAAAACTGGATCATCTGGATTTGTTTTTTGTGCATCCAACCCTTGGACATGCTTTTGTATGTGAGAAGTCGATTGAAGGCAAAACCTGGGAAACGGTGAAAGAACAGAAAGAAGTTGCAATTCGTTCGCCGCACAAAGTAGAAAAAATTGGCAAAGCCCGCTTCTTGCGTGTGCGAATTCTTGAAGGACAACCCGGTATCTGGGAAGCTAAATTGTATCAATAATTTGATTTGAAGACATTGAAAAGATAGGAGTAAGGTCACGAGTTTGTCGTGGCCTTTTTTTTTGCGATTGAATTTGGTCGTAATTGTGCAGACTAGATGAAAAAAAGCTGCTCGTAATTAGAGCAGCTTTGCTGTTGTTATGGCTTTTGTTTTAACCCTTTTCCTGTTTCTTATTATTTCAAAAATGGATAATCAGTGTAGCCTTTTTCCGCTCCGCCGTAGAAAGTGTCCCGATCATAGACGTTCAACTCGACTTCCAGTTCCATTCGTTTCGGAAGATCTGGGTTGGCGATGAAGTTGCGACCGAAAGCGATGGCATCGGCTTTCCCGCTTTTCACATATTCGGCTGCATCTTCCGCTGTAAACCCGTCGGCAGCAATGATATTGCCGGTATATGATTTCCAAAGTTTTTCTTCTTTGCTTTCCACGGCTTCAATTTCGCCCTGGCGGTAGCGAATAAGATGTAAGTAAGCCAGTTTATAGCTGTTCAGCTTTTCAACCAGGTATTCGTACACGGGATACGAGTTGGCATCGTATTCTCCGTACGGATAAGCAAAGGGTGATAAGCGGATTCCCACTTTATCGGATCCTAAGGTGTCGACCAAGATATCCAGCACTTCAAGGGTAATGCGTGCCTTGTTTTCAACCGAACCACCATACTCGTCGGTACGCTTGTTGCTGGTTTCGTGCATGAATTCGTGCAGCAGGTAGCCATTGGCAGCGTGCAGTTCAACCCCGTCAAAGCCCGCAGCAAGCGCATTTTCGGCAGCTTTGCGGTAGTCGGCGATTGTTTGCTTAATTTCTTCAAGGGTAATGGCACGGGGCGTTTCAAACGGAACCTGTTCAAAGGTTGAAGTCAGCGTCATGCCCGCTGCAGCAACCTCCGACGGTGCTACAGGTAACCCTTCAGCCGGATGCAACGAGCTGTGCGATACCCGTCCGACATGCCAAAGCTGGATAAAGATTTTGCCGCCTTCAGCATGAACCGCATCGGTTACTTTTTTCCATCCTGCAACTTGCTCGTTGGTGTAGATGCCCGGTGTTAACGGATAGCCCATCCCGATTGGTGAAATCTGGGATGCTTCGGTAATGATTAAACCGGCACTGGCACGCTGATGGTAGTATTCAACATTCAAATCGTTGGGGCTAAGGGTGCCCGGTGTTGCCCGCATGCGCGTTAGCGGTGCCATCACGATTCGGTTTTTCAGCGTATAAGCGCCCAGTTGTAGTGGCGTGAATAATTTGTTTCCCATAACTGTTTATTTTAGACCGATTGGTCTGTTTTCGAGTAAAAAATTTTAAAATGTTTCGATTTCTGTTTGAATCAGATTCACGATCTGCTCTAATTGTTTTCTGTTGTTTTCGATCCGGCTGATAATAACGGCGCCTTCCAGCAGGGTATAGATCTTTAGTGCCTGTGTTTCGCAGTCCAGGCTTTGGCTAAATTCATTGGATTCAACCCCTTCACGCAATATCGATGCAATTAAATCGCGTGACGACTGAATAACCTGCTTCACGCGCTCTCGAATAGCCGGGTGGGTGTCGTCCGATTCCGCTCCAAAGTTAATCACCGGGCAACCACCCATTTCATCCCTCTGTTTTCCTTCAAGGGTGTAATTGAGGTAAGCCTTCAGTTTGGCTTTACCGCCGGTGTAGCTTTTGAGGTAGTCTTTCAGACTGTTTGCATAACTTTGAGACAAATAATTAAACGTTTCGAGGCAAATTTCATCCTTGTTTACGAAGTTCCCGTAGATGCAACCTTTGGCCAATCCGGTTGCTTCCATAATATCACTCAGGGAAGTGCCGGCCATGCCCTTCCTATTGATAATGGGAGCCGCTTGCTCGATGATAAACTGCCGTGTACGTTCTGCTTTACTCATGATATGACAAAAATAGACCAATTGGTCTATTTAATAAGGATGATTGGTATTTTTTTTACTACGGATTCACAAAAAACTAACGTTGAAGGCTTTTTTCCAGGCTCTGGTTTACTCCGTTCTCGTCAGGTGCGAAACCGCCAGGTTCTTATTTCCACCGTTTCGGACAAGGGTCCAGCCGCGTTTTTGCAGTTTCTTCCGCAGTTTGGAGATTAAGTAGCCGTGTGCAACAAGCACCACCGCCGAATATTGCCGGACCATGGTGTCGAGCAAAGCAATGGCTGCCCGAAGGTGCTGTTTACTTTCGTAACAGTTTTCGCCTTCCTTGTTTAAACCGAGTTGCCACATAAAACGTGAGAAGCCGGTCCATGCTGCATAGGGGATATGGATGATGGGGATGCGGATGATGCCCATTTGGTACTCGTTGAAAACCGCATAGCCCACAATGCTGTCTTCGGGAAACAGGCGCTTGGCCGTTTCTAGGGTGCGGAGCAGGGCGCTGGTAATAATGGTGGGGTGTTCGACTTCGATATGGGCACGGACCTCCGCCGGATCGAAATCTAGGATGGGGGTTGTGTTGTATACCTGCAACAGTTCGCAAGCCTTTCCGGCTCCAATAAATGCTGGCCGTTTCATATCGACCCTGGCATGGCGAACCAGGTAAATGTCTGACACCCGGGATTGCGAAAATGCCGGGTGTATTCCGATTACGACGAATGTTAGGAATATGAATGTTCTCAAATCCGAAAGTTTAGTGAAAACTGAAAAATTTTATCGTCCTTGCTCCAGTTGTAGCTTGCCGTTAAGATAGCCATATCGAAGGGTGAAACCCAAAGACCTGCGCCATAACCTTTATGCCAGTAGCCTGAATGTTCGCCATCGAGCCAAACACGGCCGGTATCGAAAAGACCCAATAGCCCAAACTCGCCGTTTATCACAAACGACTTAAAGCTCCGGAGTTTATATCGAACTTCGGTGTTTTGATAGAGGCTTGCGTCGCCGTAAAACCGGTCGCCCAGGTAGCCGCAAAGGTTTGTTTTACCGCCTAAACGGGCTGATTCAATAAAGAAGTGATCGCCAAACAGCTTTTCGCCGCCAACACGGACCACCAGCACTGTTCTTGGGTTTCGCGTGAAACTTAGGTAAGTCCGGAAATCGCCGGAAAGCTTTGTAAACTCTTCAGAGGGGCTGTCGAGCCGCCAAAACTGGGCTGCTTTCGCCTTTAACAGGTAACCGCGTTGTGGATTGGTTTTACTGTTGAGGTTTTGCGTGGTGTAAGCCAGTCGCAGACCCGTGTAGAGGTGCGCTTCCAAGTCGGATTGCGTTAGTCCGTTATAGGCTAAATCGGCAATAAAGCGATCATCCACTTCTTCAATATGCGACCGGTTCAGGAAGGTGCCGATCTGCAGTTCGCTTTCTTTAATAGTTCCGTCTTCGGATGCATGGAAGGCGGTAGTTCCCCAGCGCTTTCCGAGCGAGTAGTGAACAAGCAGCTGGTTGATGCGCATGCTGTAGTATTTCTTACTCAAATCGGAATTTTTGATGCTGGTGTTGCCCATACCGAAATAGTTCATGGCATAGTCGGGTGCTTTTAGATCAATACCCAGGTGATGGTCCCATCCGGAGACATCGCTCATTGATTCAAAACTGTAGTTGGCATTAAAGGCACCTGTTAAGGTGGCGAAATTGGCCATTAAGGTGTGAATCTCGTGCCGGCGGAACCGGTATTTGTAATAGACAGGCCCGCCACCAATGAAAATGGCATCGTCAGGGTTGTAGCCCAACATGAAACCTGGCTTGACGATATCGAAGTTAAAGTCGAAACGGTCGTAATGGTTAATCTGCTTGTTGTTGGACCGGTGACCGCGTGCATTATTCCGGTTGGTGATTGTTGTTTTTCCCTTATTGTTATAAATAAAAACCTGGTGTCCAGATCCTTTGGCGGAATCAAATTGAAAGGAGTCGCTGCCTTTGCCGCCAATCATCCGTATTTTGGAGCCTTTGTCATAGTTCCCGCTTACATCAAACTGATCATCGCCATCCAATCCGTACAGTCGAATTTCTTTGGTTTCTGCTTTGTCGAAAATGCGGTGGTATTCTAAAATGCTTTGGTCTTCATTCCAAACAGTGACTTCTGTCTTCCCGTTTGCGAGGCGTTCAGCCTTGAATTGATCAGGCTGATCTGTTCCGGTTACATTGACATTCCGGGATAAAGACAGGTAAAGTTTCCTGCTCATTTTTTCGAGGTTGGCTTTGCGCTGGATCAGAATATCGGCTGTTTGATCGGCACACAACGCTTGCACTTCCTTGGGGAAAGCTTTGGTTGCCTGCCTGATTTTTTCGTTGGTCAGGCGGGTGGTCATGCTGTCCAGCGCTGTTTTCCAATCGTTCCAGTCGGGTTCGGTTAAAAAAGTCCGGTCAAAATAGCGTGCATTAAAGGCCAGACCGTCCATGTTCCTCGTTATGCGTGCAAAGCCCTGGAATTTGGGCATGATCCACTTTCGGGTAACCAACCTGGGCAGTTTGCCCTGGTTAACGTAGAAGGCTTGATCGCGATCGCGCGGAATAGGGCGGTAGATGGTCTTCCCGTTTTCTTTGAACGAAGCCCATCGCCATTGATCGTCGTGTCGGTCCCAATCGTTGAGGAAGGTATCCAGAATTCTTGCGCGAAGTACAGCATGCTGGTCAACCTGGTACTTAGCTGATTCTTCTGTTTCGTCCAGTACATCATCGGTTCCAACTATATTTTTGGAATAACCAAAGCTTTTCTGGTTGGACCAATCACCATTGGGTCTCTCTTCAAACAAAAACAACTTGTCTTCCAGGTCTTCGGTGTATTCTTCCATGCGGTAATCGCGGGGCACGTAAACCACCTTCGGGTTGGTATGCATTACGCCGGCTGCATCGGCCAGTTGGGCAGCAACCAAGGCAGCATAGGGGTTGGATGCTGAGATATTGTCCTGCAACACCTCGATGGCGAATGTTTTAGCCAGGTCGGACGAAACGGCTCCTTCAACATTTTTCTCGATCGATCGCAACGTGTACTGATGGTTATCAGGATCCTTTACCCGAAGTGATTTGGTTTGTTGGCCACCACCTCGTTGCAGAATGACAAGTCCGCCTTTTTCTTTAGTGATATCGAAAACAGGCGCTTTGATCGGCGTTTTCCAAACATCGCGGTAGTTTTCGCCAACCCATTTATAGTGTTTCGGGTTAATGTTATATCGTAGGCTGGCTGCGGCGGTCATACTGTCGGGGAATGTTTGATTTTCCATCAGTGTGGACAACTGTTCCTCGCAGGCCGAGAAATCATAAATCTGTTCGTTACACTGAGCGACTTCCGGATGGTCGATGCTGAAAAAATAAAGCTCCGTTTTTCCAGAGGCATAGAAATCAAGTCTTACAAAACCAGCGTCTCTGCTGCTGCAGGTGGTTTTTTTGTTTTTGACATAGTCGTCGCCGGTTAGCGAACCGCCAACAATATAATGAACCTTGTTTTCGGTGAAATACTGGAAATTCTGTTCGTGAGAGGACGCATAGATGACGTTGGGAAACTCTTCGAGGACGGATTTTAGCTCTTCGGAAAATTCGGAATAGAGCGGGTGCGACAGGTCTAGACGGGTACCAATATTCTTGCGGATGAAAACATACGGAAAACCAAGGATTTGTGTTGCTGGTGAGAAATAACCACCGTACTCGCCATATGAAACAGCGGGGTGGTAACCTGCAACAACAAGCTGTTTATTCCGGTTTCGGCGCAACACATCGCGCAATGAAATCCAGAAGTCTTCTTTGTCCTCCAGATCGCATTTTCCCATACGCGTATCAAATGGGTGCATCCACCATTGGGTATCGATTAACACGAGGGTGATTGTGTCGTTTATGAATACTTCTTTAGGACCGGGGCACCCGCCGTCGGGCATGTATACTTGCTTGTGTTTTAAGACCTTATTGATAGCCTTTTTTTCCCACGTAACCATTTCTTTGCCGTTTGCTGCTCCATATGACCAGTCGCTGCGACCGGCAACAAAACAGATCGGGCCATCAAAATCGTTTATTTTGCTCAGTTGTGGCCGCGGCTTTTTATCTTCGACCTCCTCGTCGAAAAGATCCGAGAACGACGGGTAGATGTTATTGCCTAAATAGACTATTCCCTTTCGGTTTTGGTGGTATTCAAAGATTTGTTTCAGGAGCTCTTCCTGTTGCAGATTGGTAGATGAAAATTTCCCGTAGTTACCAATCAGAAACAAGCTAAAGCTTACCCGGTCTTTGTTATTTATTTCTCCGGGAGCATTTGTTTGTGCTTTCAGCTGGGAAAATATGAGTAGAAATAACAAAAAGAGGATATTTTTTTTCATTTTTATAGCTTCGTGTAATGTTTGCAAATTTAGTCTTTTGTTAAATCTGTCAGTCATGGAAGTCATCGAAAAAGTAAAACTTCATGTCATCAATTTCTTTGAAAAACATTCAAGTCAGCAATTAGTTTTTCATACGTTGGAACATACCCTTTCGGTTGTGCAGCAAGTCGGAATAATTAGTCAGGCTGAAGGTTTGTCAAAAGAGGAACAGGAAGCCGTTACTGTAGCAGCCTGGTTTCATGATACCGGATATTTAGTTCAGCTGGAAAACCATGAAGAGGCAAGTGTAAAGATTGCCAAGACCTTTTTTGAAGAAAATCCGGTTGATCAGGATTTTGAAAATTGGGTGGTTGCTTGTATCGAGGTTACTTGCCGGAAACGTGAACCACTGTCGAAAATGGAGAGCGTGATATTAGATGCTGATGTGGCCCATGTTGCTGATGAAAATTTTATCCAGATTTCGAAAAGGCTGAAACGGGAAATTACCAATTGCCAAAATTGTAATTTAAAGTATAAGGACTATTGGGAAGGCACCTTTGTATTTTTGGAAAGGCTGAAATTTTACTCGGATTATGCCAAAGCGAACTATACAGATCCTCTTCAGGCGAATTTGCAAAGGGTGAAAGAACTGGTGGAGGAAGAGACCGTAAAGGAAGGCAAGAAGCAGGGGAAAAAGAAACAAAAGCAAAATACCGATAAAGGCGTTGAATCGATGTTTCGTCTGACAGCCAGTAACCAGATGCGCTTAAGCTCAATTGGCGATAAAAAAGCGAACATTTTAATTTCGATAAACTCGATCCTGATCTCTGTTTCTGCTGCAGTGGCAACAAGACGAGCCGTTGATTATAATGAGTTTCTTCCGGCTTTGGTAGTGTTATTCCTTTCGAGCCTGATCTCACTGATCTTTGCAATTTTGTCCTGCCGTCCGGAACTAAGGCCGATTAATGTTACTGACGAAGATCTGCTGGAGCGAAAGATTAATCTGTTGTTCTTTAGTAATTTCTATAAGATACCTTATCCGAAGTATTATGCAGCGATGCGCGAAATGATGGATGATTATGATTATCTGTACGGTAACCTGATTAAAGATCAATATAATTTGGGAAAGACTCTTTATCGAAAATACAAACTGTTGCGGATTGCCTACAATATTTTTATGTATGGTTTTATCTTGGCTGCGCTCGTCTTTGTGGTTAATTACATGCTGTTGAAGTAGGAACTTCGCATTTATAGTCTGTTTTGAAGTCATCATCAAATTCGATGGCAAAAATGTCGACCTGATGTTTTTTCCCGATGAGCAAATCTTTAGCAATCCATTCAATTTTAAACCCGTCGGACACTTTCCCGAATTGTTCCGTAAAGTTTTTGGTCACAAGAAGTTTGCGCTTGTAGCTTTTGCATTGTTTTTGGATTCTTGCTGCAGTGTTTAAAACATCTCCATGAAAGGCAATTTCACTTTTGAGGGAGCCAACTTCGGAAACCATAATCTTTCCGGAATTGATCGATGCTGTAAAGTCGGGAATAATGCCGAATTCCTTCTTAAACTCGTTCTGCATGGTCGAGAGCATATAGCTAAATTCGTAGTAGAATTTAACGGCATAGCGGAAATTCTGAATATGTTTGGTGTACCAGGTTAAAACAACTTCATCGCCAATAATTTGATATTGCATGGCACGGTATTTTATTTCAAGTAACCCTAACGGTTCAAAACATTTCTGAAGAAACTTACTATACTGACGGTGCCCAAGTTGTTCAGCATATTTTGTCGACGAAATGAGATCGATAAAAATAAAGATGCGGTCTTCTTCCCTTGGCTTACGATAATAACCGGAAGCGAGCTTTGTAAAGTTATGTGAACCTACTCTTTGACGGATCGCTTTTCCCATGTTGATGATCAGGAAGATGAATGAAGTCATGATAAAAAGGAATGCACTTGTGCGGCTTAGGAAGAACCATTTTAGCAGCAGAAGATATTCATCAAGGTCCGTAAAAATCTTGTTGTGGTAATGGTAAGCTGATACAGAAAGGAATACAAAGACAACTAGGATTAACAGAACAAGAAAACGGAACAGAAAGGCAATGCCGATACTTTTTCTGGAGAGGAGACGGAAAAGGATGACGTCCTCAAGCAGCCAGGTGAAGATTGCCATACATGAACTCAATACTAGTGGGATATAACGGTTCTGATCGACCACTTGGAAAAACTTGGCTCCGTTTGTTCCGATGTCGGGTTGCAGCAGGAAGACAGACAGGAAAAAGATTTCAGTTAAGATACCCCATGAAATGAGGTTGAAAACAAGCTTGCCGAATAACCAGAACGTTTGAAACTTTCGGTTCTGCCTTCGATTCATTTTTAGGAATAACTCTTGGTTGTTCATAGCAATCAGTTGATCGGCAAAAGTTAAGCAAATGTGTTAAAACTGGTATGAAGGACAGGTGAAAATTTGCTTGGCTCAACTGGTTATTGTTCGTGAAAAGAGAAAATTGGGGCAGAGTTGGCTTGTATGAACTTAAAGCGAGTACTGTTTGGTCTGATTCAGAAAATTGATGAGTCCCTTAAAATCTTCTTCTGTTTTATAAATAAAGTCTTCACCTAGTTTCATAGAGTGAACGTGATGATACAGGGTTGTCAGACTTTCTTTCGAGGGATTGATCAACTGTTGACTGAGGTTATTAAAGAGTTTTTGTCTTGTTGTTTTCATTTTTGTCTTGTTTGTTCTCAACTTAACGTTCGCTTAAGCGGTCAAATATAGTACTATAAGATAGATCTCCAAACCAACTTTCGAAGTTGTTCCGGCTAATTTATTGTTTTCGGATTTAATTTTTGGAAAGACTTCGATAAAACTGTTTTCGTTTTTTAGTCGGTTTTCGGGGTTTATTCAAACAGTTTTGAGGTGAAGATTTCGGCAATTCGCTCGAGCTTTTGTTGGTCGTATTTGTCGTCTTTTTCAATCAAATATTTGACGGTACCGTAAAAGCCGGCCAGTAAAAGTTCGGCCATCAGTGGAAGATCTTCTTTGTCAATACTGCGGCATTCGCCCGAATCGTAAGCATCTTCCATGATTCTAAGAACATAGGACTTTTCGAATTCCATCATTCTTACGAAACGCTCTTTCGAAGCTTTTTTGTCATAGCTAACGTTGTTTACAATTCGGTAAACATTAGCCATGGATAGCGTTCCTTTTTGAAATTCAATCATGTAGGTTTTTAGCTTGCCTGTGATTGTTTTCTGCTCTTCAACCTTATCCTTCACGATTTTTCGCAGTTTGGTCAGCTCTATTTCAATCACGGCATCAAAAACTTCTTCTTTACTTGTAAAATAATGATAAAGCGTACTTTTCGCTTTGCCACAGGCGGCGGCAATTTCATCCATGGTTGTTTTCTTCAGGCCAAACTGTTGAAATAGTTTTTGCGCCTGATAAATAATCTCGCTTCTTACTGCCTCGTCCTTGCTCACGTTCATCTAAAACCGACTAATTTAGTTTTCCAGTCCAAAAGTAAGAGGCTTTGGCTTATTGTGCAATAGTGGCTATCTGAATTTATGTATTGTTTAGATATATTAACAGGGTTCGTTCTGCATTCATTCGACAAATTTTAAGTTGTGCATTAAAATGTCAATCATGTCAGATTGATGTATTTTCATTCTTAACAGGAATACGATGATTTATGAATCCGCTACAAATTTGACAATCCTCGTGAACTGATATATAATTTGAGTGTTTTCTAAACCAATAAGTCGATAATACTATGAACACAGTTTTTACCCAGGTTAAAAATGCATTGGGCAAACCTTATGATGACCTTCACTTTTTGTTGAATTGCTTTAAAGAAGTGTTGGAGGAAAATAATCAGCAGAAGCTGGTTGGTTTGCTTCCGTGGCTCAATTCTTCAGTTCCAACAAATCCGGACCTAACGAGCAATGAATACATCCACATGATGTCGATGTGTTTTCAGCTATTAAATCTGGTTGAGGTGAATGGGGCGGTACAAAGTCGTCGTCATAAAGAAGATGAGGATATGGCGCAGGTGAACGGACTGTGGGCTAATCAGTTTCAATATTTGAAGTCAAAGGGCATCACCGAGTCCCAAATTCTAAAGGTATTGCCTAACGTTTTGGTCGAACCAGTTTTGACAGCGCATCCAACAGAAGCCAAACGTGCCGTGGTGTTACAGGAATACCGTGAGTTGTACCTGTTGCTGGTTAAGCGCGAGAACCAAATGTACACCAGAATTGAACAGGCGGATATTCGGCAGGAGATCAAGCAGATTTTGCATCGCCTGTGGCATGTTGGAGAGATTTATATTGAAAAGCCTCGGTTGGAGTCGGAGTTGGATAACATTCTGCACTATCTGACCAATGTTTTTCCCGGTGTAATAATGATCTTGGATAAGCGTCTGCGCCAAGCATGGAAAGAGTCTGGATTTGATCAGAAGGCGTTGAACAACTCGGATTTATTTCCGGTGCTGTCGTTCGGAAACTGGGTTGGCGGCGACCGTGACGGACACCCGTTGGTGACGCCTGAAATTACCAAGCAGACGCTCGAAAAGCTGCGTATTCATGCGTTTTATATCGTTAAAAATGAATTGAAAGACTTGGCGCAAAAGCTGAGTATTTATCACAATATCTCGGACGTGAGCAAGAAGTTTGCTGCGCGGATTAAAGAACTCCGGGAGGAAATTGGCATTAATGCCGAAGTTGAGCTGGAAGAACACGCCGAAGAGATTTTCAAAGCTTATGTGCTGATTTTAATCCAGAAAATTCCGATCGATCTGAGTCGTGAGTTCAATCTTGAATTGGAAGATAAGCCGAATAGTTACCGAAGTTCCATTGATTTGATTGCTGATCTCAACTTGCTTTACGACGAGTTGGAGAAATGCGGAATTGGCGAGGTCGCTCATGTTGAAGTCGGGCGGACGAAGCGAATTCTGAAGATCTTCGGTTTCCATTTGGCAAAATTGGATATTCGTCAAAACAGTGCTTATCACGAGAAAGCATTGAAACAGTTGGTTACTGCATCGCTGGGGGCTGAAGCAGCCGCTCAGATTGAAGAGTCGCAGGATGCCAGGCGCGCTTTCCTCGATCAGGAACTAAAAATCAATCGTCCGTTTTTGGTGCAGCATAAGAGCCTCGGTCTGGAAGGACAGAATGTGATTGGGGCTTTGCAGGTCGTTAGTGATCATGTTCAACGCTACAGCCCGAATGCTTTTGGAAAACTGATTGTGAGTATGACCCGAAATACGGAGGATCTGCTCACAGTTTACCTGTTCATGCGTGAGGTTGGTTTAATTGAGAAAAAAGACGTTCAACTGGGAGCCGTGCTCCCTGTTGTGCCACTTTTTGAAACGATTGAAGACTTGAAATTTAGCGCAGGTATTCTGGACGATTACCTGGGCCATCCTATTGTGAAGAACAGTTTGCAGATGCAGTCGTGGGAGAATCCCAATGGCGAGTTGATTCAGGACGTGATGGTTGGCTATTCCGATAGCAACAAGGACGGCGGAATTCTGGCCAGTTCCTGGTTTTTGCATGAAGCACAGAAAGAATTGACAGAAATAGGAGAGAAACACGGTGTAAAAATCCGTTTTTTCCATGGTACCGGTGGTAGTATCAGTCGTGGTGCAGGGCCAAGTCACTGGTTCATCAAAACATTGCCTCATGGTTCGATCAATGGTAAGTTTCGGGTTACTGAGCAAGGGGAGACGATTGAGCGAAAATATGCCAACCTGGTGAACGCTGCGTATAACCTGGAGCTAATGGTTTCGAGTGTTACAGCACAAACCGTGTTGCACGAAAATACAAAAGGCAAACGCGAAGAAGTTGAGAGTTTATTTCGTCGGTTAGGCGATAGGGGGCGGCATTATTATCGACAGCTGATTTCTGATCCGGATTTTATCACTTTCTTTTCGCAGGCAACACCAATTGATGTTATTGAGTCGAGTAAAATTGGTTCTCGTCCTGCACGTCGTACCGGGAAGCGTAGCATGGAAGACCTTCGGGCCATTCCCTGGGTGTTTAGTTGGTCGCAATCACGTTTCAATATTACCAGTTGGTATGGTGTTGGTTCCACTTTGAATGAGTTGAAAAACGAAAATCCTGAGGAATATAAGAATTTGCTTCATTTCGTTGAATACGATCCTTTTGTTCGCTATGTGATGACCAATTTGGATAGCAGCTTAGTAGCTACTGATGTGCGGATCATGGAAAAGTATGCTTCGTTGGTTGAAGAGGTGGAGATTCGCGACCGAATCATGGAGATGATTAAAAATGAGCTTGACTTAACGCGAAAGATGGTGGCCGATGTGTTGAAACGACCGATAAACGAGCGACGCATTAACCATTATTACTCAACCATACTCCGAGCCGAGGCGCTCGATAATTTGCACGACGCGCAGGTTGAATTATTGCAGAAATGGCGCGAGGCTAAAAAGGCTAAGTCGAAAGAAGAAGACCATTACTTGTTTGCGCTGTTGCAGTGTGTGAATGCAATTGCCAATGCGCTTGGAGCGACAGGTTGATCTGGCGATAGATCTCAAATTAAATAATGATGATGAAGACCATCGAGCGAATCAATTCGCTTTTCCCGGGCGCTGCTCCTTACGAGGACGTTCTGGATGAATACTGCCGGCTATTGACCGATGAATATGGGGTGGTGTCGGAGGAAACAATTTCAGCTTATTCCCTTTGTCCGGATGAGCTGAATAACCCGGTTGTTGAAAAGATCCGGGAATTATTCGGACATACCTTTGCCCTTGGAGGAATTAGTGGTTATCCGTTTACCGGAGCAACGGGATTTAATGCCTTTGGAGACCATATTCCTGACGACGGTAATGCGTTTATTTTTTACGGACCACACATGGGAATCAACGGAGAGCACAATGGCTATGTGCATCGCCCGGGGCAAGAACGGGGCACGCTTTCGTGTGGTGCCGCCTTGGGCGCTTATCAGCAATTGGTGGATGCCGGTGGCGCTAATCCGGAGTTAAATCACAGCGATTACCAGCAGTGGCGTATTAAGCAGATGTTTCTGCCACGAATGAGTGAAATTTCGAGGTTAACTCCCGAGCTAAATTTGATTGATATTGTCGCTGATGAGAGTCGTACCTTCGTTTTGGAACAAGCCGCCCGAATAAAGAAACAATTTAAAGCGAAGCAAATGTATTTGCTGGGAGGCGTGGTGTTGAACACCCCGTTAACAATGCCCGACTATATACAGGTTCGGTCTTTCGATGTAATTTAAAAGATATAAAAAACGGGTAGTCAATGTTGGCCACTCGTTTTTGTGTTAGTCTCTTTTTACAAGCTTGTTGGTGCCAAAACAGGCCGCCTTTCGACCCGGAAAGGAAACATAGAAGTTGGTTTCAATTTCCGATTTGCTTATCTGTTTAATGGTCCATGTTGCACTTCCTCCAGGCACAAAGTTTTCGATAAACTCTGTTTCAAAAACCAGGGAATCGGCGGTGGAAATTGAATCATTCAAAAGATATTGATTGAAATAACCTTCGTTGTTGTATTGGCGAATGACCAAGGCTTTTCTGGCGTTATCGTAGCTGATCATGCCTTTGTCTATGTGGTGCTCACCTTCCGGCTTTTCTTCCGTCGGTGCAAAGTTCGATTCATTTATAAATTCGATATAGGTACCATCCATGATCGGTTGATACGATGCTGTAATCACTGACTGATTGTTCCCAAAACCGCTTCCGGTTCCTTGCCAGTCTCCAATTAAAAAAGCGAGGCGGTCAAATTTACCTTGTTGGGCAAAGGCTGAAGTTATTGTCAGCCCCAGGATGATCGGCAGAAATAGTTTTTTCATAGCGTCGGTATGTAATAGTTATTCCATTTTTTTAGCTTCTTCCCAATATTTATCCATCTCGGCCAGCGGCATTGTTTTCAGATCTATTCCTTTCTTTAGCGTTTGGCTTTCCAGATAATTGAAGCGTTTCATGAACTTGAGGTTTGTGCGTTCAAGCGCAGCCTCAGGATCAATTTTATACAAGCGGGCTGCATTGACCATGGCAAAGAATAAATCGCCAAATTCAGCTTCTATTTTGTCCTGATTGTTCGTATCTATTTCGTACTGTAGTTCGGAAACTTCCTCCTTCACTTTATCCCAAACCTGCCCGGGATACTCCCAGTCGAAACCAACGCCACTGGCTTTTTCCTGAATCCGATTAGCTTTAACCAAGGCTGGTAACGAGGCTGGTACACCTTCAAGAACCGTTTTCTTTTTGCGTCCTTTCTCTTTCAATTTGAGTGCTTCCCAGTTTTGTTCTACTTCGCGCGAGTTGTTGACATCAACTTCGCCGTAAATATGCGGGTGGCGGTAAATTAGTTTTTCATTGAGCGAATGAATGACGTCCTTGATATCGAACGCGTTTTTCTCTTCTCCTATTTTGGCATAAAACACAATATGAAGCAATAAGTCGCCCAACTCTTTTTTGATTTCATCAACGTCGGCCTGCAGGATGGCATCACCCAGCTCGTATGTTTCTTCGATGGTTAGTTTGCGTAGCGATTCAAAAGTTTGCTCCCTGTCCCATGGGCACTTTTGACGCAATTCATCCATAATCTCCAACAGTTCGCCAAAAGCTTTTAATTTATCATTCATATCGATTTTAGTTTATTCAATTATCAAATTATATTTCTGCAGCAAGCCGCTTAACCCGCTGGTTGAGAAGCGGGCACCTTTCATTTTATTTCGCTCGGGTTCAATGGTGTAGTTTGCAGCCGAGCTGAAGTCAGTTTGTTGCAGGTTGCAGTTTTCAAATTGGGACCCGTTCAGGTCACAAGCTTTAAAATTTGCTTTTTGCAGATCAACTTCAAAAAAGTCAGCTTCGCGGATCGAGCATTGGAGAAATCGTGTTTGCTTCATGTTTTTGCGGCTGAAGATTGCATAGTCGAGCAAACAGCCTTCAAACTCTACCTTAAACAGAAAATCCACGCACATGCTGAAATCAAAACCGACCAACTTGCAGTTTCGAAACCAAACTTCTTTCAGTCCGACTTGGTTCACTTTGGCCATGGTAAAATTGCAATCGCTAAAGCGGCAATCAATTAATTCGGTATAGTTAAGCTTGCAATTTTCAAAAGAACATCCTTTGAAGTGGCAACCGTCAAATGTTTGGTCGGCTAGTTGTTCCGAAGTAAATTGTTGGTTTTTGAAATGCTCATCGTAATGCGCCATGGAGGTTGATTTGATTTGAAAACAGATTCAAATTTACCAAAATATCTGCTTGTGTTTCCTTTTTGCTAAAAATGAGGGGAGATTTGTTTACAGCGGGAGTAATAAGCTGATCTGTGTATAGCAATTTAACAGGATCGTGCAAAAACTGGCCTTAGATTTGCAACAGTACTTCTGTTTTAAAACGATGTGAAACTGCAGTTATCAATTTTTTCTTTTATCATTGTTGTCGAATGCTTGTCGACATAACAAAAACCAGAACGAATGAGAAAGATTTACCTTGTATTATTGGTTGCATTGAGTCTTGGAGCCTGTACCTCGGGACGTAAAGCGTTGGATCGCGGTAATTTTCGTGAAGCCATTGTTAAAGCAACTAACCGTTTAAGTCAGGATCCCGGTAACAGGAAAGCGCAGAATGTTGTTGCCGACGGATATCCCATGGCTATTCAGTTTTATCAGGAAGAAATAGACATGGCGATAACCGGTAACGATCCGTTTAAGTGGAATAAAACCTTATCGATCATGCAGGAAGTGAACCGTATTTCGGACCAGATTAGACAAATACCTGCAGCGCGCAAGTTGATTGCTTCACCCAAAATGTATACGACCGAATTAACTGACGTTACTGAGCGTGCAGCCGAAGAGCATTATGCTGCTGCCGTGGCTTTTCTCGATTTGCAAACCAGGGACGATGCCAAGCAGGCTTATCGCCATTTTCAACAGTGTATTGGCTTGGTGCAGGGATACAAAGACGCCATACAATTGATGACTGAAGCAAAAGACCTGGCAACAACGCGGGTTGTTATCGAGCCGCTACCGGCGCCGTCGATGCGTTATGAGCTGAATGCTGATTTCTTTTACACGGAGCTGATGACCCGCATGAACCAGCTGTATCCGGAACAAAGTTTTGTCAATTTCTACACACCCGAACAGGCAGAGCAAACAAAGCTGAAGTTCCCCGATATGGTGGTGAAGTTGAATTTCATGGATTTCCATATTGAGCGGCCGAAGCATTTTGAGGAGGAATCAACTTTGAAACGGCAGATTGAAGAAACCTATGAGAAAAAAATCTCCCGCGACTCAGTTCGAATTGAAAAGCGACTGGTAGATGTGCATGGAAAAATCAAAATCTTGACTGATGAAGTCTATTCTGCCGGTGTTGTGAATCTCAATATTATTGATTTTCAAGCGGACCGCCCTTTATTGAATGACAATATTCCTGGTGAGTTCTTGTGGCGTAATCAATACGGAATCTTCGTGGGTGACGAGCGTGTGTTGAATAAAGAGGAAGTGGCAATCCTTCAGAATAAAGCTGTTCCGCCCCCCGGATCGCAGGACCTGTTCTACGAATTTACGCGTCCGATCTATACCAAGCTGGTTCAGCAAATGAATGGCTTCTTTAGACGTTACAATTAGATAAATTTCGATCAACATAAAAGAGCGGACCCGATTCAATTCGGATCCGCTCTTTCATTTGTATGAGATTCACTTTAAAAACGCGTAGAATGGTAGAAGCAAATACTAAATGAAATGGCTGGTCGCTCAATATAATACCATTGAAAGTCCCAATCCGAATACTCGGTACCCTCACGAGGTCTCCACATCCAATGCTTGGTTTTGAAATAGCTGTATCCCAACTTAAACAGTAGGAAGTTATGACGCCGTTGTAGTTGGTGGCGGTAACCAATCCCTATTTCGTAAAGCGGGCCCTTGTGTTGTTTGTCGGCATCGGTTCGCATGGCATAACCACCATCAGCATAGACGAAGGGAGTGCGAGCTTGTCGGCTGGTGAAAAGCTTGAAATTAGCAGTTAGAGGGAGTGTGCGCATTTTAGGACCATGATATTCATTATAGCCCAATCCGGCTCCAACCGAGAAATAGTCGGTCAGGAAAATATTGGCTGTTGCTTTTGCTCCGAAATTGAATGGTGAAAAATCATTCTTGATGTCAACAGCCCAATAGTCTGTCTTCATTTTTAATCCGTAACCGGCATTGGCTTCCAATGTGTAGTAGAAGCCACTGTTGCGAAGGATGCGATTTTGGGCATGGCTGTTTATCGCTGCAAAAATGAATAAGCCTAAGGTGAATACTTTAATGCGTAAATTTAATTTCATGAACAAGAGTTAAGATAAACAGAATTGATGATAACACTCAGCCCCCTTTTCTATACAAAGAAACGAAGATAGGAAGACTTTAGTGTTCAATGGGCGCAAGAATTTGAAGAACAGGCAATGCTTTATGGAGCAGATTAATGATCAGAATATTACATGTTCTAAATTTTTGTTAATAGTTGATTTAGTCGAAAATCAGCTCTTTCACAACCATTAAAAAGCCTACATTTGTATCATGATGAAAATGCTGCACTTAATATCATATGTTTTATTGACGATTTATCTGATCGTTATGGGACATAGTATGGTGCCGCATCATCACCATGAGCAATCGTTTACCGATGAGTGCAGCCAGGAAATAATAAACGAGCACCAGCATGGTCATGCGGAGCTTTGTGCCGATAGTTCCTGTAATAATGAAAGCGAAGAACAAACTCCATGTCATTTCGAGGTCAGACCGGTTCCCGGTAAATCGCTTGCGATAGGCACTTATGCGGTTCTAACTGCCATCCTTCGGCAATTGTATATTCCGGAGAAAGAAGATTGCGTCTGGCCAGAATCTACCTTAGCTCATATTCAGGATCCTTGCCTTGATGTTTATGCCCTGCGGGCTCCACCATCCCTTGTGTAAAATATCTTTTCAGCCCAAATAGGGTTTGAGCTGAGCTTGTTTTTTGAGGTTTTGTAGCCTTTCCGGCTATTAGCCTTCATTGATATTCATTTTACACGAAATTTATGAAAGCATATTTTGTAGGTGTGATGGGAGTTGCCTTGTTGTTGGCAGCCTGTTCAGGCCACACAGAGAAGGATGGACATGTCGGTGAATCTGAAGAACATCAGCATCACGATGAAATCCATCAACAGATTATTCAATACACCGATGGCTACGAGCTGTTTGCCGAGACAGAACCGTTAGTCGTCAATGAGGAAGTTTCAATATTAGCACATTTGACGGGACTTTCAGACTTTAAGCCGCTAAAGGACGAATCGCTAGCAGCTGAGTTAAAGGTCGGTAGCCAAACCGTTCATGCAGAAGTATTACCGAAAATTGCCGGGATCTATCAGATTAAACTGAAAGCGCCCCAAGCCGGTGAAGGTCAATTGACAATCTTCGTGCATGATAAACGTGAACGTATTGATGTCCCGGTGCAGGTCTATCAGGATGATCATGAACCGCACCATGATATTGAGGAAAAAAGTCCGGCCAATGCTGTTAGCTTTACCAAGGAGCAATCTTGGAATGTTGCTTTTGCAACGGGTCTTACTCGAATGGCGCCCATTGGACAGCTAATTAAAACAACGGCGCGTGTTGAGGCATTGCCGGGCAAATCGCATACATTAACCGCGCAAACGTCCGGGACTCTCACTTTTGCATCAAACAGTTTGGTTGCCGGAAGCCCGGTAAAGGCAGGGCAGGCTTTGTTTACCATTTCCGGATCTGGAATGGGCGATGATAACGCTGCGCTGGTCTATCAGAGTGCTAAAGGAGACTACGAGTTGACCAAAGCTGAATATGAGCGTATGCAGCAACTGGTAGAGAAAGAAATTGTTTCGAAGCGGGAATTCCAGGAAGCCAAAAATCAATACGAAAAGGCCAAAGCCAAATTCGATAACCTGCAGCAAAACTTCAATGCAGGAGGACAGACTGTTTATGCAGCGAGAGCTGGCGTGCTGGAGAAGATTCAAGTGCGTAACGGGCAGCATGTTGAAAAAGGACAAACTTTGGTAACCATTGCATCTTATGCCAACCTGCAATTGGTGGCTAAAGTGCCGAGCCGTTACCGTAATGATTTGTCGTCAGTCCTGGCAACAAGCTACAAGAGTGTCGGACAGAGCTGGAAAAAGCTCGATGCAAGCCTAAAATCGGTTGGTCAGCGGGTTGATGAGAGCAGCTTCCGATTGCCTGTTTATTTCGAAGCAACCAATTCCGGAGATTTACTGCCTGGAAGTTTGATCGAACTGAATATCACGTGTTCATCAAATCGTCCTCAAGTTGTTATCCCTACAGAAGCTTTGCTGGAGCAACAAGGCAATTACTTTGTTTATGTGCAGCTTAATCCCGAGTCGTTTGAGAAGCGACAGGTGTTCCCCGGTGCATCCGATGGGGTGGAGACCGTAATCACCGGAGGTCTTGCAGAAGGTGAGCGGATTGTCACCAAAGGTGCCGTCTTGGTGAAGTTGGCTTCTGTATCGAATACGCTCGATCCGCATGCCGGACACGTTCATTAAGCGAAAGGAGAAATTATGCTGGATAGAATAATCAGATTTTCGCTTCAAAATAAACTGATCGTTTTGCTGGGGGCAGCCATCCTGCTGTTCTCGGGTGTTTACGTTGCCCGCGATATGGATGTGGATGTGTTCCCCGACCTGACGGCGCCAACGGTGGTTGTGATGACCGATGCTCATGGTATGGCGGCAGAAGAAGTAGAACGCTTAGTGACTTTCCCAATTGAGACGGCGGTTAATGGCGCAACTGATGTGCGCCGCGTGCGTTCCAAATCATCACAGGGCTTTTCGTTTGTCTGGATCGAATTTGATTGGGGAACGGATATTTTCCGAGCTCGTCAGATTGTGAGTGAGAAGTTGGTGGGACTGGCCGGGCAAATGCCCGTTGGCGTCGGTCAACCGGTGATGGCACCGCAGTCTAGTGTGATGGGTGAGGTGATGTTTATCGGTATGCAAGCCGATTCAACCTCCATGATGGATTTACGCACAATCGCAGATTGGAATGTGAAGCCTGTGCTGCTGGCAACGGGAGGGGTGTCGCAGGTGACCATTATCGGTGGCGATTACAAACAATACCAGGTGCTGGCTAATCCACGCCTGATGGATTATTACGATGTAAGTCTCGATGAGCTGACTGCTGTTTGTGCCGGAATGAGTAATAATGCAACCGGCGGAGTGGTGCGTGAGTTTGGCAACGAGTATGTCGTTCGAGGTATGGCCAGAACTGCCGACCTGGACGAGTTGGGGCGTAGCTTTATTAAGGAGAAAAACGGGCAGCCGGTTTACGTGGAAGATGTGGCTGATTTGAAAATTGACGCAGCAGTGAAGATGGGCTATGCCTCGCAGAATGCCAAGCCAGCTGTGATCCTGTCGGTTTCCAAACAGCCTAATACGAATACACTCAAGCTAACTGAAAAAATATCGGAGAACCTTAAGGCTTTGGAAAATACATTGCCGCCCGATGTGGTGTTGGATACGCATATCTTCCGGCAGGCTGATTTTATTGAGACAGCCGTGCACAACGTGCAGGATGCCTTACTCGAAGGAGGCGTATTTGTCATTATCATTCTTTTTTTGTTTCTCGGTAGTTTTCGAACAACCGTTATTTCCTTGCTGGCAATACCCTTGTCCTTACTGGGTGCCGTATTGGTGTTGGAGGCTTTGGGCTTAAGCATTAATACAATGAGTCTTGGGGGGATGGCGATTGCCATTGGTTCGCTGGTCGACGATGCGATTATTGACGTGGAAAATGTTTTTAAGCGGCTGCGGCAAAATCGACAGTTACCCGAAGCAGAACGTCAGGTGGCATGGAAGGTAGTTTTCGAAGCTTCCAAAGAAATTCGTTCATCGATCTTCAATGCAACCTTGATCATCATCGTGGCATTTATCCCGCTGTTCTTCCTGACAGGGATGGAAGGTCGCATGTTAAAGCCGCTGGGGATCGCCTATATTGTTTCGCTGTTTGTATCGTTGATTGTAGCCATGACGCTCACGCCGTTGTTATGTCGTCTGTTGCTGACCGGCGAAAAGTACCTGACCCGAAAAAGCAAAGAGAATTGGCTGACCCGGAAGATGAATCATTATTACGAGCGTACGCTGTTGGTGGTGTTTCGCCATAAGAAAGTGGTGCTCGGTTCTGCCTTAGCCTTATTGATTGTTTCTATCCTGTTGCTAACCGGCATGGGACGAAGCTTTTTGCCCGAGTTTAACGAGGGCGCCTTGACAATTACTGCCGTGAGTGAACCGGGAATTTCCCTGGATGAAAG
>QKCF01000051.1 GCA_003246935.1 Sunxiuqinia sp.
GGAGAATTCCCGGGAATGGTTACTGATCGGATTTTTCGGGTAATTGTGGTTTCGCGCGACACCGCGGTGCCGTTCCTTGATAGCAACGCAGATGCGAAAGAAATAGCATACAACGGAGAAGCGATTGAGGTACAGCTTTAATTCATCACTGGGATTTCGAATCAAATCCGACTTTGTCGGTGATAGAACATAGGATCGAGCATTTTCAGGAAAGAAAGGGTAGCGTGATTGCCTTTTCCTGAAACGCCCGGTTGGCGTGTCCCCGAGGCATGGTTGACCCTCCCCGCGGTAAGTTGACCCGTCCCGGACTAATTTTTCGCTTCCCATTGGCAACCTGGACCGTCCCCTGAGAAACTTAACCCATCCCCTGAGAGATTTGACCGTCCCCTGAGCAATCTGATGCGCTCCATGAGGACAGTTGACCGTCCCCTGAGTAGTTTCTCGTACTTCACGAGGGGTGGTGACCGTCCCCGGGGAAGTTTGACCCGTCCCTGAGTCATTTGGTGGTATTGCCTTAAGGACCTAATTATTATCTTTGGGAAAGCCAATTGAACAACCGAATGACTAATCGACTATTCCTTTTTATCGTCGCAATTTTACTGGTTCAACTTACGTTGGCTGCCGTGCCAATCGATGCAAGCCGGTACAAATTCATGCAACTATCGATTGATGATGGATTGTCGAATAACCAGGTAAAGGCGGTGTTGAAGGACAGTCGCGGTTTTATGTGGTTTGGAACCGGACGAGGTCTAAACCGTTTCGACGGTACAACCCGCTTACTAAGAAGTCGCCGGTCGAGTTTATTCGGATTATCCGCTTGAAGCGAGCTGCCGATTTGTTGGATAAAAAGCTAGCTCTCTGTGTCCTAAGTAGCATATCAGGTCGGTTTTAATAGCCCACGTTATTTTTCACGTTACTTCAAGAATTTTATAACGAGTTGCCTTCGGAATACATTGCGAAACACCGCAAGCTGAGCGCGGGTTTTGAGGACGTATTGTAGTGTTTGCTCATGAAATGAAAAGTTCAAAAAACAACATGGAAATCACTCCGTATTCCTTGAGATTATCCTGAATAAAGCGACGGGCTTTGATCTTCTACTGTTTTCACTGAGATCTGCAGTTCTTGTGCAATTTGTTTGTTTGAGTAACCTTGTTCTTTGCTTAACCGGTAAATATGTTGGCGGTTTGAAGGGAGATTGCCAATTAGTTTCCCAACTTCTTCCGACAATAAATCATAGTCAACTTGCGGCTCGGTAGCAATTGTATTCTTAACAACGGTGTTTTTCAGGTGATCGTAATAAGCTTTCTCTGTAATCTTCTTTCGAAACGTTGAGATAATTTCATTTCTGGTGATCGTAAAAATGTACGAATCCAGCTGTGAGTCGTGTTTCAATGTTTGTCGGTTAATCCAAAGTTTAATGAACACATCCTGAATTAAGTCCAATGTGTCGGGTTCTGTTTTCAGATAGTTGAAGGTGAAGGAATACAGACGCTTGCTGTACCTAAAGTAAAGTTCATTGAGGGCATGTTTATCTCCCGCTTTTAGGTTCTGGATTAGTTTGTGGTCTGTCATGTAGTAGGTTACGGTCGTTACACCTTAAAGTTAAAGAATAGTTTATGGCAATTCCTAATTTTTATTTTAAAAAAATAATGATGGGAGCAGGGGTTATTGAATGGTTAGACGTTCCCCTATATACATGACCATAAAATATTCATGAGAAACCACATTAATAATTTCCTTCAAAATAACTGTACGCGGGAAGATTTTGCGGCACTACTTCGATTGGTTAGAGATCCAAAGCGGGAGGTGGTTTTGAACCGGGAAATGGAAGAAGATTGGGAAAAACGACAGGATGAAAGCGATACCCCGGATCTGAAATCAACATTGCATAGGATACATTACGAAATTAACCGCTTGGATAGAGGGCATTCTGCTTTTGTGCGGAGTTTGAATGTCGGTTCACGTGTTGCTGCAATTTTGTTTGTTCCGCTGTTACTTGTTTCCTCTTATTTGTTTTTTGCAGACGGGAGGGTAGTTGCACAAACGGTATCGACACCATTAGCCTCACAAACATCTTTCCTGTTACCCGACGGAACGCAGGTTTGGTTAAATGCGGGATCAACGCTGATTTTTCCCAGTCAGTTTAAAGGAAGTAATCGTAATGTTGAATTAGAGGGAGAAGCATATTTCGACGTTGTTAAAGATTCAAAGCCATTTGTCGTTCAAACGAGCAAGCTCAATGTTGAAGTGTTAGGCACAGCATTTAATGTAATGGCCTACGATGGTGAAGTGCCCGCAATAACGTTGGATCGAGGATTGGTGCGTTTAAGCTCAGCAACAATGGCTCAACAATTATTGAAGCCTGGTTTTCAGGCGTTACTGGATACTCTTGATCGGGAAATTTCGATCAGTGAAGTTGATACCGAGCTATATTCTTGCTGGCGGGATCACCGGTTGGTTTTTCGGAATGAACCTTTAAAGTCAGTTATCGTAAAACTTGAACGCTGGTATAACGTTGAAATTGAGATTGCTGATAGTTCGTTATTGGCTAATAAAGTTACAGCGGATATTGAGTCTGAGTCGGTGAAGGAAGTGATGGATTTGATGCAGGTTACAATGCCAATCGAATGCTCATACAATAAGGATGAGCGAAAACTAATCATACAAAAACACTAATTAAAAAAACGAATGCTGCCTATGAGATAGAAACTAGAACCTAAACTAAACTGAAGGGTGGGAAAGCTCCCAACTTCCCCACCAATAATCAATAATTTCTGCGAATTATTAATCTAACAATTCAAACTTATGAAAAAAAATGAATTGAAGGCTACTCCTTTGGGTGTTTTCTTCATTAAATTACTAATTGTTATGAAGTTAAGTGTCTTGTTGTTATGCCTGTCTGTTTTTACAGTAGTTGCTTCAGAGACCTATTCTCAAACCACTAAACTCTCTGTTTTAGCACAAAATGAATCGATTGATCATGTGTTAAGAAAGATCGAAGATCAAAGTCAGTATCGCTTTTTTTATGCCGGGACAGTTAATACGAATCAGAAAGTCACAATCAATAGCCAAAATGAGGATATTGAGACAGTTCTTACTCAGGTTCTTAGTGGGACAGATATCAATTACAA
>QKCF01000282.1 GCA_003246935.1 Sunxiuqinia sp.
GTCACAGTTGGCTCTTCCATAGTAACATGCAATAAAGCCTCACACATCGTCTTATTCAAGGTAATAGTGTCGTTGTTAGCTTCAATTGCAATTGGAATCACGTAATCAGAAATAGCGTCAATTCCGAGCTCCTCATAGATCTTTTTTGTATTTAATGTAACCGGAATGCTCGTTGAAGAACCACTTACTGTTACTGTTTCGTCCAATGAATAATAGTCGGCGGACAACACTTGATAATCTGTCTCATACAGCTTGTTATATTCGCTTAAAATTGTTTCGTCAACAACAAGATTCGCAGTTAGTGACTCTGTCCCTTTGTAGTTCAACTCCAGTGAATATACAAATTCGTCGTACACCTGTGACACTGTGTTGGCAGTTTGAAAGCCATAAAGATCCAGGTATAAATCGGTGTTGGCAACCTCATAGGCCAGTTGATTATCCGTCTCGAGCGACTCGTTACAGGATGCAACAAGCAATCCCAACAATATGAATGAATATATGATAAGTCTTTTCATAATTTAAATCAGTTATGGATTCATACTTTAATTGCTTGCTCTCTCGAAAGCAGGCAATGTTGTTGTGATAATGAAGGTTCCCCTCGACATATACTGAAATGAAATCAGACCGAGCAAATCCTCATTAAGACCGACGATATTACCTTTCTTAATTTTCCAGTCATAGCGTGCAGATTGGTCATTCCAATCATTTCCACCGACTTTTAATGTGGTAAAATAAGGGAATTGAATACCTTGATAATCCGGCATTTGCTGAACAAATGCAGTATCTGTTAACTCGAGCTCGTACCATGGGTTCCAATCATCGAAGAAAGGATAAGTTGATGCCCTTCTGGTAACTTCGCCAGCGGCCGGGTTGAAAAAATTACCGTTTTTATCGACAAATTTATAGATACACTTTGAGTCGGTTCCGCCACCAACATACTCTACATCAACTTTAATATAGTCGCCTGATGTTTCATAAAGGCCTCCGTCTGTTGTTACGCGTTTGTAATTCATCGCATACGTCTGATCTTGGCCAACAAGTTGAATTTCACAGGCATCATCGATCTCGTATTCACCTTTTTCATTGCTCACCCAAATGTCAATGTTGTAGTTTCCTTCGGCCAAATACGATGTTGCAGCACTAAACTCAAGCCGTCCTCCGATTTCGTTAATCTGAAAAGGAGTTACTAAACTGTCGTCCATCGCAGCTTCAAGCATCGCCAAGGTTGAATCCTGGTATGTAATTGTTTTATTAAATGTCACAATGCTACGTGTCATTGTAAACTCGTCTGTTACATCGTCTCCTGCTTCATTTTTTACAGCCAGCAGTTTCACATGCAAGGGAGATGTTGATCCGTTTGCTACAATTACACTAGAATAAGTTGTCACGCCTTTGGCTACAACCAAGGGGTTTGTATTGTAAAAAATATGGTCGCTTAAGTAGCCAACTTCGGGCTTTTCGCATGCAACAACCCCAAGTAACAGGGCCACTGCCCAAATTATCTTATTTAATCTCATAATCAATCTTTTTTAGGAGTTTATTCTACTACTGCATTTGAAAACAAATTGAATATGTGGGTGTTATTCAGGACATGAAGAACCGGCCCCGCACCATTTTCAGTCAGAATATCTGTTGTTTGACAAACTTCTTCTTTCTTTCCGTCTTTAATCAGATATAAAAAGTAGACAGGACTATCACTGTAGGTATAATACTGCGCATCGGTTGTCTGAATTTTCTGAACCGTCATGGTCTCGTCATTATAAAGCGTACTATACTCAGCACCAGCTGTCGTTGCAATTGCCATGGTTACTTTTTCATTCAGGGCATACTGTAGAAGGTATCGGGCCTGTACGTTTTTAACCAATGTACTAAAAGTATAGACCGTATCTTCAACTCCCGTAAAGTCCCTTAAGGTCTCTGTACGGTCCTTAAGATACAATTGAATGTTATAGTCTGATGGCGCGAAAAATGTTCCGCAGGAATTGATTTCGTCTTTCAAGTCGAGTGTATCAATCAATACCAGCAACGAATCAAACATGTGATAACGGTTTTGCTTGAGGTAATCATAAACAGTCAAATCTGTTTCTGCCTTTGCAACACCACTGTCTGTCAGGTATTCCTCGGTACAGGCAAAACAAACGACCAACACCACCAACAGTAATATGCTATTTTTAAAAAATCTTTTCATAGGTTTCTTTCATTTAATAAGGTGAATGACTACTGCATTTCAGCTTGCCAATACTTCGTCTGAACCAATAGTGGGTTCGTTTCTAAAATAGAAGGCTGAATAGGCCAATAATATTTGCCTGCTAAGAATTCACTTGCCTTGATTTTATCAGATTCACTAGATCCGAATTTATAGACTTGCTTTTCACGCGCTAAGCGAACCAAATCATAGAAACGATGTCCTTCCATAAACAACTCACGTCCGCGCTCATCAATAATCGCTTCATAAAGATCAGCATCAGAAGCCGTCGATGCTTCTAATCCTGCTAAATCACGAATATCATCAAGCGTTGTGCGGGCGTCTGTATATTTCCCCTGAGCAGCTTGGGCTTCAGCCTTCAATAAGGCAATACCAGCCAGGCGGAATACCACGATATTGTTTAAGCTAATTGGTGATGTTTCGCTGGTGTAAGCAATTTTGGTGTATTTCAGCAAAATTGGCCAGGAATCAGAAAAATCATCAAACCCATTTTGACGTCTTAAATCATTGGGGTCGTTGAACAAAGTCTCTTGCAGCGTCTTCAAGTCGAACTGCCAGATGGTTTCTTTTTCCGTTTCGCGTGTTGTTAAATATTCGCCTCTCAACAAATACAGGGCTAAACTTGCATTAAAAGCACCTTGTCCCTCTGTTTGTTCGCTTTGAGCAATTTCAAAAATGGACTCATCGGATTGCCCATCGAATATTGCCAGGTAATTGTTGCGGTTAATATAGCTATAGAAACCTTTATCCATGACTTTTGCAGCAGCGTTTTCACAAGCTTCATAATTTCCTTGCCATGCATAAATGTGCGCCAACAAAGCCCAAGCAGCACCGGCGTTTGCCCTTACAACCCGCTCATTATCGTCTGTATAGTCCCAACTTAGATAGGACAGTGCTGTTTTACAGTCATCAATTGCTTTAGCCAAAACTTTAGCCTGATCGTCCCTTTGGTAGTTGGTCAAGTCAAGTTCATCAACTTTTGAATCATCAACAATTGGCACATCACCCCAAACGCGGGCCATATAGAAATAAGCAAAGGCACGGATGAAATAGGCTTCGCCCATGAACTGATCAAACCGATCGTAATTGTCATACTCCGATTCCGGAATCGTAGGAATTTTTGCAAGACACAAATCTGCCTGTCTGATTGTTGCGTAAAACAGGCTAAAGTCGCGCAATTTATACATCGGATGCCAATCAGAAGTTGCGCCAATCGAAATTCCCCAATTTACTTTTTGAACATCGTTCCAGTCACTTCTAAGTTCTCTGTCTGATGAGAAAACATCAGTGGGTAGATCACCATAAGCATAATAAGCCAATCCGTTATTTAAAGCCTTACGCAGTTCCGCATAACAACCGGAGATCGCAGAATTCGCGTCAGTTTCGTTATTCCAGAAGGTACCATCAGACTGTTGACTGATCGGCTCTTCTTCCAGAAAGTCTGAACACGAGCTCAATAATATCGCTGCCAGAAAAACCGACAGGATTTGCTGCATGTATCTATAAGTTTTTTTCATTTTCATCTTCTTTTTAGTTTTAGAATGTTGCTGTTAGGCCCAAGGTAATTTTTAACGCCAAAGGATAGTTGTTACCTGTTGTATGTCCGCTAGGTCCTACAGCCTCGGGATCGGGCAGTGTTGACTTCGAGAGTAATAATACGTTATCAAGCATTCCGTAACAACGCAAAGAAGTCAAGCCCAGTTTGCTGCCAAAACTTTGCGGTACGTTATAGCCCAGCATAACATTTTTGATCCGAAAGAAGCTGGCATCTTCAATAAACTTAGAGTTGGCAATATGGAAACGGTCAACATAGGAATATTTGTTTAAAAGAGTACCATATTCGGCATCAGTATCGCCAGGGCCTGTATAGTAATTAATGTCACCCAAAATACCCAGGTTCGCTGTCCCTCCCCAGCTTGCCCAAGGTGTATTTGTTCTTGACCCGTTCAGTTTATCCGAGATGTAACCATTCCACACTTTACGGCCAATAACAAAGTTACAGAATACCGATAATGACCAGTTTTTATAGTTGAAGGTATTGGTAAGACCCCCTGTTATTTTAGGGTTCGGGCTACCGGCATAATTCTTGTCATTCATGTCGATATTGTAATCACCATTCTGATCAACAAACTTAGGATCACCAACTCTGATTGTTTCTCCGTAAAAAGTCATTTTCTTACCGGTCAAAGGATCAGTGGGGACTTCGTCATCTGAAGCATAAACCCCGTTGATATCCCAAACGCGATAGTTGAAAAGCGGCTTACCAACCGTTAAGGTATATTGCATCCAAGGTGCGCCAACAGTCAGGTCTTTACCGCCATTCGGTAATTTTGTAATGTAGTTGTCATTGAATGCAAAGGTGAGACTGGTATTCCACTTAAATTTGGAATTGTGTCCCAGGTTGATTGTGTTGAGCGTAAACTCGTAACCTGTGTTTCGGATGCCAACTGCATTCCCGCTATGGTAAAGATATCCGGAAGTTGTTGGAGCAACCATGTCTGCATAGAACACATCGTTTGCATCACGAGCGTACCAGTCCGCCTGAATGTCAATCCGACTCTTGAACAAGCTGATATCCAACCCGAAGTCTGCCTGAGGGTATTTCTCCCAGGTTAAGTTTCTATCAGCGCCATAACCGCCCCAGTCCTGCATGATTGCTGTAACACCATTATAGGTTGTCGCCGATCCATTGTTGCCAATGCCTAACGACGAACTGTAATAGTAGGCATTACTGTTATAAACTGAATATTGTGCATAGTAACTTGCCGGGTCGTTACCGGTAACCCCATAGCTACCTCTAAGCTTCAGGTTGTTGATCACCCCTGTCAGCGAAGAAAAGAAAGGTTCTTCCGCAACGTTCCAACCGCCGGAAACCGAGTAAAAATCGGCCCAACGTTTTGCCTTATTGTATCGCGAAGAAGCATCGTGGCGATAACTGCTGGAGAAGAGGTACTTTGACTTGTAGTCGTAGTTAAAGCGAGCAAATAAACCAAGTCGCGTTTTATTTTCAACGTACGATTGTGCATATAAACCGGTGCTACCGGCGGAAAGCCCAAAAATTGTGTTTCCTAAAACGCCGTTGCCCCAGGCAGTCGTGTTTTTATTGGTCTGTTTTGATGCTTGTTGTCCGGCAATAACAGAGATATTATGATCTTTGACTTGTTTGGAATACGTTAAATAGTTCTCCACCTCCCAAATCGTAGTCACAAAATCCCAATTGTAGGCAATATCAGCATCACCACCGTTTAATAACTGGCTACTCAGATAATCACGACGGTTGGCGCGGTAGTTTTCCGAGAATGAACTGGTAAAGGTCAAATTCTTGTGGAATTTGATATTTAACTGGGCGTTTGTTGCCAGTGAAATCGTTTTGTCATCATCCAGGTTATCGATCTGCCCAGTATAAGTCTTTTTCTCCTTCTCTGTTAAAGCCCACAGTGATGAGGGGAAGTTCCAAGTAGCGAAAGGAAAGGTCGATCCATCACCAAAACCGTGGTCGATATCGACAAAAGTAGGCATAATATTGACCGTAAAATTAACCTTCTCTGACGGATTTAATGACAAATAGATTTTCGGAGAAACACGCTTTAAACCGTATCCGATAATTACACCCTCTTCGTTGTAGTAACCCAACGAAACGCGGTATTGGTTTGTGCCAAATGCACCACTGATACTCGCATCAATATTATATAGGGTACTATTCTGAACAAAGATGTCCTGCCAGTCCGTACTATTGTTAAATGCTGTATTCAAACTATCGGTTAAGAACATGCTGTAACCAGTCTGATTCATCGTTCCATAGTTATTATAAATGTAGTCGAGCTTCATTTGACGCTCTTGTCTACCGGCAATCACCTTTCTCAGTGTTGGTTTTGCCCCCATACCGGCATACATGTTTATGCGAACCTGTGGCGTTTGAGTCAACGCACCCTTTTTCGTTTTAATCAAAATAACACCATTAGCTCCACGGGAACCGTAAATTGCTGCAGCCGAAGCATCTTTCAAGATGTCAATAGACTCAATGTCATTCGGGTTCAAAGCCGTCAATGGGTTATTACCGTAAGCACTGGGCATGTCGTTCACATCGTAGATCATTCCATCAATGACGTACAAGGGGTAACTAACACCATCGAGACTTACACTGTTCGAACCACGAACATTCACAATCGTGTTAGCACCAGGTTCACCAGAAGTACTCAATGAGCTTAAACCGGCCACTTTACCGGCGAGGATCTGGTCAACCGAAGCGTAAGGCACGTTTTCAATTTCCTCTGCCTTGATTGTTGTCATTGCAGCTGTTACCTTTTTGCGCTCCATGTTCTGATAACCAATCGCCACAACTTCATCGATATCGTTGACGGCATCTTTCATTTGAACAAAAAGAGTAGATTCTTTGCCAATTTCCACTTCTTGTTTCTCCATTCCCACGAAAGAGAACACAAGTACAGCGTCTTTCTGATCGGGAAATTTGATTGTAAATTCTCCTTTATCGTTGGAACTAGTACCAATTGATGTTCCCTTAAGTAAAATATAAACTCCCGGCAAGTACAAGCCTTCAGAGTCTGTAACCTTACCTTTTATGATTCGATAATTCTGTTGTTGAGTTTTCGCTTTTGCAGAAGAGGCAAAAGATGTTGCTGGCACCATAACCGGCAACAAAAAGGCCAGTGCAATTATTTTGGCATAACGGATAACCAAATAACTAAACTGCTCCTTCTTTTTACAAGTTCTAGAGTTTTTCATAGATTGAATTTTGGAGTTGATAGAACACGGTAGCAACCTCCCCTAAGAGGGTTACTTACATTTAATACATTAGAAAGAAAAGAGTAAAGGATTGTAAAAACACACTTAAAGAAGGCTGAGCATGTGGCCAGCAAACTTCGGGGAAAATGATTATAAGTTTCGTTCATACATAAAAAGGTTTAAATTTCTCTTGTAAGGTCTTATTTTCAGCACACAGGGAGTTGCATCATTGTTCTAAAAAGTAGCATGTATGTACAGCACACAATCAATATCAACCCTAAAAAACTGATAATTAAGAACATGATCGACAATTAAGCATTAACAATTTGATCGCACAATCAACTATTTTCGCAGCCAATTGTTAACATTATCACATTTTTTCATTCAAAATGACAAGTAAGAAAAGGATATAAGACGTGCTGGCATCTGATCAGTACGCACAAAGAATCGTCGAATTAAATGTTGAAGTACTCGCGTGGCGATTTGCCGTAAAATTCGCGAAACCGACGGGTAAAATAGGTTGGGCTCGAAAAGCCTGTTTCGTAGGCTGCTTCTGAAATGTTGCACTTACCGCTTGAAATGAGCTTTACGGCTTCCTTTAACCGGATTGCGCGAATAAACTCAGTGCTTGAGCAACCAACCAGTCCCTTCAGCTTTAAGTGCAAAAGCGAACGACTGACGCCCATCTCGTTTAGAAGGAAAGTAATATCGAGATCCGGGTTACTGATATTCTTTTTAATTATTGAAGTCAATTTTTCAATAAAGATTTTATCCGACTCTGAATGTGCCACTTCGTTAAGCTGCATATTATCATCGGTTTTAAAACGCTCGATTAATCGTTTACGTGTATTGAGGATATTTTCGATGTTCTGCTGAAGAATTTCCGGATAAAATGGCTTTTCCAAATAGTAATCGGCACCCGAACGCATGCCCTGCAGTTTGCTTTCAGCTCCACTTTTCGAAGTCAAAAGAATTACCGGAATGTGTGATACTTTCAAATCTGATTTCAATCGCTGCGTGAGTTCCATTCCATCCATCTCGGGCATCATCACATCGCTAACAATCAAATCAGGCGTTATATTTTCCAGCTTCTCCAATGCCTCACGGCCATTACCTGCAGTAACCACCTGATATTTCGATTCCAAAATCGATTTCAAAAAATCGATCAAATCAAGGTTGTCTTCAACAACCAAAATCATCGGTTTCGACGAAAGCGCCTCGGTATTAATCGAATCGCTCTTACCTTTAACTTCCGACTGAATTTCAAATACTTTTCCAGATTTCAGATATTGAACCGGCTCTATCGAAATCTCGTTCGAACTAAAATCCACTTTACTAACAGGCAACTCTACCGTAAAGATAGTTCCCTTATTCAGGATACTGTCAACGTCGATTTTTCCTTTATGCAGAATCACCAAACTC
>QKCF01000250.1 GCA_003246935.1 Sunxiuqinia sp.
TTCCTTTGATTTTAGATATTTCAGTGAAAACTGATATAATCGATCAGCATACTGGTCAAAAAGCATTTCAAATGCAGTATGATCCCCTATCTTCAAATTCGAAAGTAGTTTGGATTCGTCTGTTCTCATCGAAATATTTTTCCCGGAATTTTTGTAACAAATTTATCAAAATGGAAATAAATTCAGCCTTCTAAGCTAAAATTTATAAGGTCAGATTCGTGATTTGTTTGTTTAAGACCACGAGTGACCAAATCAAAAATACGGTGCAACAATTCCATTTCTAAAGATGATTATATTCTAAGCCAAACTTCCTGCTCATCCGAGGATTTTGCATTAAATGAGATAATACTTAACTGGTATCGATTCAAATGTAGTGTCTTCACCGCTAAGAGAGTTGAATTATACACGAAAAACTAACATCATTCTCATTTACTTGTTGAGATGTTCGTAAACACACTCCAATCACAATGCTCATTCCCCTGACTAATAGCTTTTTCCATTTTTGAAATGATAATAGGTGCATAGTCCAAAGAACCAGACGTTGCATTTGATGCTTTAAGCATAAGCTTCACGTCTTTAAGACCTCCTGAGAGCTCGAAACCAACATCTTTTTGATATTCTTTATCCATAATTTTCTGCGCGTAAAACTTGAGAATCGGGTTTGAGTAACTTGATTCAAATATTTGCTTGTAAAATGCTCGACCAATACCGGTTGCATCTCCCATAGCGTATAATTGGCCCATTAACTCCATATTAGATACCGCAAAATAATTGACAGATAATTTCGCATAATTTGCCAGCCATGGGTCATTACCAATGATAAGTGTTGCAGCCGAGTAAGCTGAGGATACAGCCCTGCATTGGTCGATGCATTCTTTATTACCCGCCATCAAACTAAGAAGTTCCCCCGCTTCTGCGGCGTCCGGTCTTCCTACTACAGCCCCCATCATAAAATGACTTCCATGCTGACGATGAATGTCTTCTAGTTCCTTGGAAAGTTCCGGTGATATGGTAGTTGCGCAAAGGTGAATTCCTCCTTTTGCTAAACCCGATAGAATTCCATCTTCTGCAGTAACAATATCCCGCACCGAATCATCGTCCATAAGTGATGTGACTACAATATTTGCTAGACTGGCAGCCTCGGAAGGAGTTTTAGCCAAAATAGCTCCGTTGTCAACAAACGGTCTAGTTTTAGCGCTTGTGCGGTTGTAAACTACCAATTCAAATCCGGCGGCTTGAATATTACTCGCAATACCTTTTCCCATTTTACCGAGTCCAATCATGGCGACTCTTTGTTGCTTATCTTTCCCAGTATTTTTGTCATTGGCTTTTAAAGCCTTTATCAACAAGCTAAACCATTGTGCTACTGACAAATCTCCAACCATTTCCACATCTCCATTATCTATAGCACGAAATAATGCTTGGGGATCACTACTGGTCATCGTTTTAAAAGCGATGTTGGCATCTTTCCAAACCATCTGTACGTCGGCATCTCCGAACTTTTCCGATTTGGTAAAAATATGTCCTTTGCTGAATGTAAAAAGTCGTCCTGCACTTAGATCAGCGGTCCTAATTAATATTGATCCGGTTCGGGTTCTTAATCGTCGACGGAAAAGGTCATTGTTCTTATTCGCCAATTTCATCTTTAACGACAAACCCAATAATAGTAACGAAAGTTTCATAACTCTGCTGTTTTAAAAATTACAGCACAAAAGTCTGAACTTTTAAAGGGCTCAACGATAACAATTGTTAATAAGCGACTATCGTCTGTTTCTTATCCGACTTAGTGATACAGAAGTAATTCCTAAATAAGATGCAATATAGTGTTGGGGAATCCGCTTAATTATTTCAGGATGGGTTTTAATCAAATCCTCGTACCGTTCCATTGGCGAATCTTTTATCCTCGAAAGGAAAAGCTGTCCATAATTACTGAACCGCTGCAATATAAAGTGCTGACATTGTTCTTTAAATTCGGGATAGGTATTTAGCAGGCTATCAAAATCTTTTTTGGGTATTGATAAAATAGTTGACGGCTCGATACTCTCTAATGTAAAAAGACTTGGTTTTTGGTTGATAAAACTATCAATTGATGCAACGGGTTGCCCTTCAAAAAAGAATTGGAAGGTTATATCTTTCCCTTCTTTATTGAACCACTCTCGCAAACAACCTTGTTTCACAATAAAAATCTCGCCTGCGATTTCTCCTTCGTTCAGCAAAACCGTTTTCGCAGGGATTCTTTTCTCAACAAAAATATCTTGCCCTCCCTCCAGGTTCTTTTTATCTACATTTATCGTATAAAGCAGTTTGGCAAACATTATCGAGGCTCTTCGTTCAATTTGACTCTTTCTATTGTAAAGTATCAAAAATAGAACATATCGAATTAATTTTTTGCTCAGGACAAAAGCAATGTGTGAAAAATTATCGAAACGACCAGAACGTAACTGGTGACGAATTTCTGGATAATACAATACAAGCCCCCGCTCGTAAAAACAAAAGTTAGAGTAACTGACGGCAGAATAGTAACCCAAAATCACGATACATGTCATCCTACTCACTTTTTGAGGACTATAAACTGTGTAAATGCAACATACTTTGGGATCACCTTCCGTATGTTTTTGTTTAACTTTAAAACTTTACACAGAGATGAAACAAGACGATTTATTTTCAAGCTATTTTGCCGCTTTCTTACATCGAACTCACGTTAAACAATAATCCGGGGACCAAAATAATAATATGACAAACATTATTTCCATGACAATTCCCATGATTATGAAGAAGTTTCCTTTTCATGATATCCATTTTAGAGAATATTAAATGTTTAGATCAAAATTTCGGGTGGAATAGGATTTCGAAACGTCAAATAATTCAATTGGAATTCTTTGCTGCAGCCATATTTTTAGCAACCTGATCCATAAGTATCGACATTTCTTTGTCCGGACTAAATTCCACGAATTTTACATACTTATCGACTACCCCCGTGTGTAGTGCGGGCAAATAATAAATTTCCCCTGCGTTTATGGTTTCTTCTTTACCGTCAGCATTAATGATTTTCATCGATCCGTCAATTACATACCCCCAGTGTGGTGTATTACATAAATCATTCGGAAGCCCTTTTAGAAGAGGGGTGAAATCCAACGGACCTTTTAACTCATTGTAGCCGATTGTCATCCCACCATGCCCCGGCGTAATTCTAAACCCGGTCTCAGGTTGAGGTTTAATCTGATTCGCAGGAATGTGGAAATAGGTTGATTCGGACTTTTCATGCAAGCTGATGATTTCAGTTTTGTCTTTTCCGATTTTATTATCCGACCAGGCGAATAAAAGAAAACCAATGAGTATTAAAACAGAAGCTTTCATGATCATTGTTTTATGTTATTGTTATCCAATCAAGGCTTTATATTCTGGTTGTTATGGAATATATTCTCAGGATCGTACTTCCTTTTTATTTCCACTAACCGTTCATAATTTTTCCCATAAGCAGATTTCACCCGGTTATTTTCTTCTTCAGTCATAAAGTTAACATAGGCGCCTGCTGATGCGTAAGGCTTTGAAACTTCGAAGAATTCACGGGCCCAATGAATACATCTTTGATCTTCAGAGGGATTTTGCCAGCGACAATGAACATTCATGAGATATTTTAAATCACGATGGTACCAAGCTGTTGCATCAGGCTCAACATTATTAAGTGCTCCACCTAAATCTGCCACTAATAGTTCACATAGTTGCGAAGGGAACCTGTCGGAATATTCATACATCTTATCAAGTAGTCCATCGCTTAGTTGGGTGAAATTGTGGGTTTTCCAGTAATTTCTGTCGCCAGGGGTCATCAACGGATCAAATAATTTTTGCAGATCAGCGTATGGCATCGGTGCTATCATTTGGCCTAGCGCATCGCCAAAATATTGCAGCGGCTTGATTAGGTCCATGCCTTTTTCGCCAGGACCAAAATATCCGGCAGCCAGAATGACTACTTTTTCTCCGACAAGCTCGTCTGGAAGAAAAGGCAATGGTGGTGCGTATCTCAAACCAGATATGACCGTTAAGTCTTCAGGTGCTGAAACTGTAAGCTCATGGAATTTTCTTAAAACCTGTTTGGCCTGCTTGTGAGGAAAAATGAACAAACCCGCCAAAACTTCCGGGCCAACGGTATGGAGTTGAAATTCGAATAAGGTAACCACTCCAAAATTTCCGCCACCACCACGCAATGCCCAAAATAGATCGCTGTTTTCCGATTCGTTGGCCATTATTTTTTCCCCATCGGCAGTTACTACCTGCAGTGAGATCAAATTATCTATCGTAAGACCATATTTTTTGGTCAGCCAGCCAACACCTCCGCCGACAGTAAGGCCTGCAATGCCGGTTGTGGAGTTTACACCCAACGGGGTCGCGAGTCCATATTTCTGAGCCTCTTCATCAAAATCAGCCAGTGTCGCGCCGGGCTCAACAAAAGCGTGCTTTTTTTCAGCATCGATTTTTACATTTTTCATTGTTGAAAAGTCGATTACTAAACCTGCATCGCACAATGATGAACCTGCAATGTTATGACCTGCACCACGTATTGAAAGATCCAACTGGTTCGAACGGGCGAAATGAATTGATTTGATAACATCCTCAGTATTTTTACATTGAACGATGAGGCCCGGTTTTCTATCGATCATTGCATTCCAGATTTTACGTGCTTCGTTATATTCACTGTCCTCTGGCAGAATGACCTTCCCCTTAACGCTTTTTTTAAAATCATTGATGTTATTCCTTTGTATGGTGTTCATGGTATTGGTTTTAATTTTTTGAACATTGAAAGATTTGATATCTGGCATGAATCTCAGATATCCTTAGTAGACACAAGAAGTGCAAATAAATCAACTACAATCAAATTCTCTTCAATAACCTTTTGTACCTCTGATGCATTACAAAGTTATTATGACTTAATTGCTTATGTTTTTCTTAAAAGTCTTTTTTTTTTACTTTAAGGATAAACTGATCTTTTTTTTGATAGTCATGCAACGCTAGCCTAGTTTTTTCGATATTGAAGCGGGGATAAACCAAATTTTTCTTTAAAAATCCGACTAAAGTGTGACACATTTTCGAAGCCGGAATTTAAGGCGATTTCAGTAATACTTTGGTTGGTCGTTTTTAGCAGCATTTTGGCATGTTTAAGCCGTTTGTTGGTTAACCACTTACCGGGTGTTGTATGATAATAGTCTGCAAACTCCTTTTTAAAGACAGTCAGACTTCGGCTTGAAATTCGGGCAAATTCCTGAAGGGTTAAATGATAAGTGTAATTTTTTTCCATGACCTGCCAAATCGGAGGTTTGATGTCGTCGCTGAGATGCAGAATGTACGCAAGCAATTGTTTATTTGAGGGATTAGATAATATAGTTAAGAGAAGTTCCTTAAATTTTAATTCAAGTAATTTTTCAGAAGGCGGTACTTTTTGGGTGAAATAGGGAAGCATGCTATAAAAATAAGTTCTTGTTACCTCATTCAGATCAAGCTTAATAAACATCTCAGTTGTTAACTCAGGTAATTCCCTGATCGATAAATAATCCATGAATTCGTGGGCAAATTGGATCAGAAATTCGTCCGGGATATGAAAACCGAGCACTTCCCAACCCTGTGATTCCGGCAATTCCTGAACGTATGCAGTCTTACGCTGAAAATACGAGGTTTTGCTCGTCAATTTCCACGATTTTCCTCCTTGGTGTATAATCCTTTCTCCATCTAATGAAAATGCAATAAGGTTGTAATGGTTATATAACTTTATTAATTTTTCGGCCTGTGGACATTTGTAATGCACAAAAAGTAAATCTCTCACAGAAAGCTGCTTGAACGTATCCGGGTGGGTTATTTGTTCATTGTAAAGATTAATCATTACCGGAAATTTTTATCCAATAAAAGTTAGTGAAATGATTTAAGACAAACAAGTATTTTTATTTTTAACGCCACGCTGATCCGAATTTGAAAATCTGGCCCGACGAAAGGAAACCCGCCTTTAGAACAGGCAAATTGCAGGGCATGCTCTTCAAAGCCCCTCCAGCCATAGCACTGAGCGAATCGGAGCTAGTCCAGAGCAAAAAAAACAACTGATAAAGAGCTATTGTCGCTGACCGACGGCATGTTTTCGAAACCGAACAAAGCCTTGCCGAGCACCAGAGGCACAATTTCGAAAAAACAACATTGGCTTCCCGTGGAATAGCGGCAATACTTCATTCAAAAACTCGGGTTGTCGACCGAATGTTCCGTATAGGAATTAAACGGTTAAAACTGCCAAGTGCTTCGCTAAATGCGTCTACGTCATGTGAAGAGATAAAGAATACGCGAAAGCCTGCCTTCTGCAAGCAGGGATTCACGCTGTACGGGTAGCGAGCCATTCGGATCCTATCCTCTATTCTTCCCTGCACTAATGATGCAACAGCATCAGGGTACGCTGTCGGGATATTCACGGGTGGGCGCCCCCATGACAGGATGTTACCGAATGTCAGGCAATTTATCGTTAAACTTTCCCATTTCACTGCAAAAATACCTTCTGTTAAACTCCTATTCTATCCACTATTTATCAACACTTTTTTGCTTTTCAATACTCGAAAATTCGCTCGTCCGAATACTATATAAATACAAGATAAAAAGAGATCTTCTCTCCCCTAGAAAGCCTTAGCCGGAATTCAATAGCCCTTAATACAAAAGCTCTATTTCTACTTTTGTATCATTGTCTAATGAAATACAACAATCCTGAAAATCGGGAGCTGAAAGATGAGGTTTGACGTTGTTCGAGAACCCGTATCCCTCCTTCGGTATACCTAAGAACGAGCGGTCAAGGTCGTTATTACTGTTTTTATCATGGAATATTATCATCGCATATTTCCCCTTGGGTAAATCATCAATAGCAAATTCGTTGCTTTCTGTCCCTATTTTAAACCTGTAAATTCGATATTCTTCTTTTTCTTTTAAGAATGATTTTTCGCTATTAAAAATACTAACCTGTAAATCGCCTTGCGCCGACTCGAAATTGGCAACAACAAGTTTCAAGATAGGCGATTGAGCATAAATGTTCTGCGCCAATGTTACAAAGCCAAAAATGAAAAGGTAGTTTATTAATCTCATCGACATAAGTTTATTATAATATTATAAATTCTAATTGTTCAGCTTTGCATTTTCAAACCTTTGACTGCAACACAAATGTTGGACTAATTATGTAAGCAGAGCCTTACTGTTGCCAGTGTACCCTGAATAACACGTTTATTACCATCTACCGCGAAAAAAGTCTATCCTGTATTTTATTGCACCTTCCTGATTTCAATCAAGAAGGTGCTCAATCATCATTCCTGACTAATGACTCTCTTTATATAAGCGGAATAATCTTTAACCAATGGTTTGTATTCTTGATGGAACAATTCACTTGAAATAACGAAATCTGCAGTCGACCTATTTGTTGCCGTTACAATATTGTAAAGGGCACAAATTCGAAGTAGTGCTTTTACATCAACATCATGTGGCTGTGGCTGCATCGGATCCCATAAAAAAATCAAAATGTCCACTTTTTGTTCGGAGATTAATGCCCCTAGCTGTTGGTCTCCCCCAAGAGGTCCTGATTTCAACCGAGTGATTTGAGGAGGTACTGTATTAGCTAACATACAGTTCTCCTGTAATACTTTCTCAACCATCGCTCCTGTAGTACCCGTGCAAACAAGGTCATGGAATATCAGTTCTTTCCAATTGTAATCAACCCAATCTACCAAATCCGCCTTGCGGTTGTCATGTGCAACCAAAGCAATTGTTTTCTTTTTTTTGTTCTTGTTCATATAAATCAGTTAGTGCGCAACATCGCTGTCAAGTACGACGCCCCTCGCGCTTATTTTATAAATAAGATTATTGCAACGAAAGAGGAACATGAAAGCTGAAAAACTGTGGGTTCTTTGATCAGGCGCAAGTAATCAACGCTTACTGAATACAAACCAATCGAGATCCATCAGTTGAGTATCTGCCCCATAAAACCCTAACCAAACAGCATGGACACCACTAGTACCTTTCATTTTTGATGTAATCATTTGCCATTCTCCATCCTGTTCTCCAGGCACTCTAACCATCCCGATAATCGGCCCCCAAGGTTCATCAGCACGGACAATGACTGTTCCCCCATTTATTAATGGCTTAACCTTAAGTGTTATCTCATTAGCTCCATCTTGAAAATCAATATATTTGTACGCAACATTGTCCGTGTTGTGTATTTCAGCTAATTTTTCGTTATCCGGTTCATACAAATGAATGCGCACATTTCCATACAAAAGACAAGCTCTTTCTGAATCAATCCTCTC
>QKCF01000108.1 GCA_003246935.1 Sunxiuqinia sp.
GCTTCAACCTGCGAATTGAAGACTATGCAGAGCTATGTCACCGCAGCCTATCGACTTTCAAACGTGAGTTTCAGCAAATTTACGACACAACTCCAGGCAAATGGATTATGAAACGCCGGATAAAACATGCCGCAAATTTGCTGGTCAATTCTGCAAAAACAGTCACCGAGGTAGCTTTTGAAACCGGCTTCGAAGATCTCTCACACTTCAGCCGTGTATTCAAACAAATCACCGGTAAAAACCCGACTGAATACAAAAAATCGTTGGTTTATTGATCTTTTTCCTGTTTTGGACGAATTAGACCAAACAACGAACTTTTAAGCAAAATTCACCTTTCGAATAGTCTGCAACTTTGCATTATACAAAACGCAAAGAACAATGAAAGACTTATTCGTAAATCGGTATTCAGCAAACAAAAAGTGCTCAGTGCTGCAGATCAAGCCTGGCAGTTTTCAATTCCTGCAACTATTGGCTGTTCTTGTTATGTACAGCTTCGTAGCACTGTTTATCATCAAACGGCTTTACGAATTTCAACAACCTCTTTGCCTGTCAATAATGAATCAACTATCAAACTTGATAATCCAAATTATTAATCATTAAAATCAAAAGTTATGGAAACTTCAAAAAAATTAGTCGTGGTTATTTCTCATGGTTTAGACAATGAACGCTCATCGGTAGCGTGGAGTATCGCTAATGGCGGAATCAACAATGGATTGGATGTTTCGATCTTCCTGGTTAGCTCAGGTATTGATTGGGTTCGTAAAGGTGCGCAGAACGTGCCCGTCCGAATCCGGAAGACCCGATGATGAAAGACATGATTCAGAAAGTAATCGACAATGGCTGTGCAATCGGTGTTTGTCCGCCATGTGCAAAGGTTCGCGGATACGAAGCAGAAGATCTGGTTGACGGAGTGACAATTGTAGGCTCTGTTTTCATCCACGAACGTGTGAAAGAAGGAGCAGCAATATTAAGTTTCTAATCAGAATTCTATTTCCGGATGTGTGACATTTGAAAAGGGATCCCACGAACCAGCGGAATCCCTTTTCAATTTTATTTTTTTGTACCCCAATCCTTTTCCCATTTCGGATAGGCTTTTAAAATCTTCTCCGGACTGTCAGTATACCAGCCATAACCGTTCCGACGCTCGTACCCAATCTCAGCTAAAGTATTTTTCTTTATTCCATCGCGATCGCAAAAGTATGGTTTTTCAGTATCCAGATCATAAAAGCGCGCCCACATTGGCTTTGCATTGGCATCAGGCATCACAATCAAATCCTTCTCTCCTTCTTTGTTCACCTGTTTTTCCAGCCGGATACCCTCAACCTTATGGCTTTCGAACCATTTTATTGCTCCCTCTACAGAAGCAACCACTTCGGACGAAGGATCTTCCAAGTCCATCAGCAGATCGACAATATTCACCGACTCGGCCCCGCTAAACGATGCCAGTTCGTATTTTCTGGCGTTGGCTGGCTCTAAGGTTACCGGATTGTGTTGCGCACACCAAACCGTTGGTTCTCCATTTACCCGGATCTGCGTCTTTAGAATGCAATCCACTCCTTTATCGAAAGCAGCTTTTGCTTTAGCCTTAGTTTTATCGTCGATATTCAAGGCTTTAAACTTTTTATGATCTTTAAATACGTCCTCCAATAAACGCATCACATTAACCATTGCATCATCGTTGTAGGTAATGTCACCCGAATAGCGTACTCGCTCTCCCGTGCGTACCGGGTAAAATTGAGGCCATCCACCATTGCCATACTGTGCTTCAAATAAATAATTCAGTCCTTTCAGAAAAGCATCTCGGTATTCCTTTTCCGGCTGGTGGGTATATACTTTTGCTAAAAATAGCATCTCGCGGGTTGTTGCTCCGTTATCGATTGTTGCGCCAATTTCTCCTTTTGACTCCTCATAGGCCGCTTTTTCTCCTTCATCTAACGGATGGTGATAAGGTTTATTCTTCGCCCATCCACCAATGTCTTTCTGACAAAGCAGCACATTTGCGGCCACTGTCGTGGCTTCGGTGGTACCGTACCATTCGTCCGGCATGTGGGTCGCCACTTCTTTCCAACTTTTATCAAGATAACTTTGTGCTTGCGCAGAAGAGAAAACACAAGCCATCAATAAGAATACAAATGAGATTTGTTTCATGGTAGTAGTTTGTTTGATTAAAGAAGTCGAAAGTTAATAATAAATGGCGCTTTTTTGAAAAAGAATAACCGGAAGATGTCAAACAAAAAGGGACATCAATCAGCTCGATGTCCCTTTCAATATCTATTGTATAATCTGCTTAGTCATTAATCTCGCGATCGCGGAAACCGATCAGGTAAAGAATGGCATCCAGACCAATTTCGCTGATCGAGTTTTTCGCAGATGCTTTTACTTTAGGCTTTGCATGGAAGGCGATTCCCAATCCCGCCAACTGAATCATCGGCAAGTCGTTCGAGCCATCACCAACAGCAATTACCTGCTCCAAATGCAAATCTTCTTTGAATGCCAATAATTTCAGCATTTCTGCTTTTTTAGCTCCATCCACAATCTCACCAACATGGCGACCGGTTAGCTTTCCGTTTTCAACTTCCAGCTCGTTAGCGAATACATAATCAACACCTAATTTCGACTTCAGGAAGTTTCCGAAGTAGTTGAAACCACCAGAAAGAATAGCCGTTTTATATCCGAACTTTTTCAGCGTGCGAAATAAACGCTCTGCGCCCTCTGTTAACGGAAGTTCCTCTGCGATTTGCTGCATCACTGAAACATCCAGGCCCTTCAGTAAGCTGATACGCTTTTTGAAACTTTCCTGGAAATCCAACTCACCGCGCATGGCTGCTTCTGTAATCGAACTTACCTCTTCGTAAACGCCTGCTTTGCGGGCAAGCTCATCAATCACCTCGGCCTGAATCAGCGTTGAGTCCATATCGAAACATACCAAACGACGATTACGGCGGTACATATTATCCACCTGGAAGGCAATATCCACGCCGGTTTCTCTACTGATCTCGATGAACTCTTTTTTCAGAGCCTCGCCGTCTTTAGGCGTACCACGTACCGAAAATTCAACAACGCTTTTTGTTTTGCGATCCTTATCGTGCAAAGAAATACGTCCCGACAAACGGGAGATGATATCAATATTCAATCCTTGTTCCGAAATCACCTTGGTTACCTTAGCCAAGTGGCATGCTTTCAGCTGACGGGCCAACAAAGTAATGATGAAACGGTCTTTTCCCTGGTGCGAAACCCATTCTTCGTAACGATCTTCCGGAATCGGTGTAAATTTCACCCGCAAACCCAACTCGTAGGCTCTGAACAATACATCTTTCAGAATTGGCGATGAATCGGCTTTTTTCGAAATCTCGATCAAGATTCCCAATCCCAGGTGTTCGTGAATAACAGCCTGACCAATATCCAAAATCGCAACGTCATATTGTGCCAAAATAGCTGTCAACGATGCCGTTTGTCCGGGCTGATCAGCCCCTGCAACATTCAGTAATATAATTTCGCGTTCTTTTTTTGTAGTCTCCATAATTGCTAATCCGGATGTTTCCCGGAACTTCATTCCCGTTAAATAATTCTACGTTGATTACCAGTTAAAAGTGATGGTTTGTTTCAAATCAGGGTGAAGACTTAAAGGAACCGGGCTTATTCCGGCAACACTTTCAATCAATCGTTTTTCTTCGTCGGTGTAAGTTTTGTCCTTCGGAAAGAAAAAAGCCACGACTACCTCTGCAACACGGCGCGGATCGCTAGCCATGATCTTGGTAATCTCCAAACGTGTACCAACAATGTCGATCCCGTTATCCATCGCCTTAATTCCCATAATCGTCATGATGCAGTTTCCCAAAGCCGTTGCCAACAAATCGGTCGGTGAAAAAGATTGTCCTTTTCCTCGGTTGTCACAAGGGGCATCGGTTACAATTTTTGCACCCGATTGCAGGTGAACGTTCTCCGTCCGCAAATCACCCAGATATTTTGTTTCAATGGTAATCATATGCCTAACATTTTGACGCCCCGAAAATACAAAAAAATCGAACGTTCATCAGATTAAGTTACTATTATACGATTCAAAAATACGACCAGCTTAACGCAGTCAAATCTCCGGAACAAACAAAAATTCCACTATATTCGTTTTAATCCAAACACCATTCTATGAAAACGAAGCTTATCATCGCGTTCCTGCTTTTTAGTTTTGTTGTCAACGCTCAAAAAGCCGAAAAAGAAGAAATCATCAAACAAGGATGGAACTTTGGTGCCTTGCCTGCCATTACGTTCGACTCCGACCTGGGTTTTCAATACGGTGGGTTAATCAACCTTTACCAATACGGCGATGGTAGCCGCTATCCGGAATATGATCACTCATTGTATTTCGAGATATCGCGCTTCACCAAAGGAAGTGCCATATACCAGTTTCAGTACGATTCGGATCGTCTGATCAAGGGCATACAAACCATTGCCGACCTGAGTTACCTGACCGATCAGGCTTACCAATTTTACGGCTTCAATGGTTACGATGCCGTTTACATGGAAGACTGGACCGACGAAGATCATACGGATTACAAGACCCGGTTATTCTACAACTACGACCGGAAACTATTCCGCCTAAAGCTCGATTTTCAAGGCTCTATAACCAAAGCAAACTGGAAATGGGAAGCGGGCATCAATATTCAAAAGTTTAAAATTGCGGAGGTCAACATTGACAAGCTAAACAAAGGTGAAAAAGAAGCCAATTTGCTGCCTGACACGGCCGGACTGTACACTATTTATCAAGAATGGGGATTAATACGCCCGGATGAAGCGGATGGAGGAACAATCCCCGCTCTGCGTGGCGGGTTGATTTACGATAGCCGTAATTTCCGTGCCAACCCCGAAACAGGAATCTGGTCGGAAGCGGTGCTGGAATATGTGCCAAAGATCCTCGGATCGGAAAGCTCGTTCACCCGACTGGGCTTGACCCACCGCCAATATTTCAGAATCATTCCCAAACGCCTGACTTTTGCTTATCGTTTAAGTTACGAAGCAACGCTTTCCGGGAATGTTCCGTTTTACTACCTCACCAAACGTGTGGTCGACGGCGCTAAAGGCAACAGCATGGAAGGTTTGGGTGGCGGACGAACGATGCGCGGTGTTTTGCGCAACCGGGTAATTGGCGACGATGTGGCTTTTGCCAATTTCGAAATCCGCAGCCGGATCTGGAGCTTCAGCTACAAAAACAACAATTTCTATTTGGGACTGAATGGTTTTGTCGATACAGGCAAGGTTACCGGCAAACGCACACTCAACTTCTACCAAACTATTGTAGCCATAGAGACTAAAGACTACTTGGAATATGGTGCCGAAAGTTGGCACACCAGCTATGGGTTAGGCTTGAAAGCCGTCATGAATGAAAACTTCATCGTTTCGTGCGACTATGGTCGCGTTACCGACGACCGCGATGGAAACGCAGGAATGTATATCAAACTGAATTATCTGTTCTGACGAAATTTTTTCGGGATCAATGCCTTCCAATGACTTTCGCCCTAACCTTATTCTCTTAGCCGATGATTAATGTCCATGTTTTGATGCAAGATCCGGACTACCTCGATAATACCATCTTCTGTCTGCCTGAAAAAGATCAAATGAGATTTCACTTTTGACATTCGATAGCCCGAACGGATATAATCAATTTTCCGACTTAGCTCAAAGTTTGCAGTTATAAATTCGATCTCATTTATAATCTGTCGGTAATACCTGTCTGCTTGTTCTTTTGACCAATTCGTGTATGTATAAGACCAAATTTGCTCTAAATCCCAAAGCGCCTTCTCTCTTATTCGATACTTTGGCGTCATGAATTTCGCTTTTGAATGTCTGCAAGGTATTTTTCGGAATCAAAGTCGCTACAAACAGCACTGTTCTCTCCTTCCTCCAAAGCCTCTCTCAACACATTCATTTTTCTTTCTTCAGATTCTAAAAGTCTCAACGCAGCCCTTACAACCTCGCTGGCTGAGCTGTATTTTCCCGAAGCAACTTCAGAACTGATAAAATCCTCAAAGTACTGACCAAGTGATATTGAAGTGTTTTTAGCCATATCAATCTTTTTCTCAAATATACCAATTACTGGTAACATTCCCGTTGCCTCCAATTCATTCAAAGCGCATGTTGTACCGGATTTCCTGAACGTTTTCGTAGTCAGTCAGCATTTCCAGCAACATAAAAGCAACATCCAACGACGTAGCCGGCCCGGTTGATGTAATGATATTATGGTCGACCACCAAACTTCGATCCTGCACTTCAGCACCAAATTCGGCCAACTGTTGGCGGCGGGCTCCATCATTTAAATCCCAGGTTGTTGCTTTGCGATTCTTCAGTACGCCCGATTTTGCAACGGGCAGTGCAGCCACACAAACTGAAGCAATGGGCTTAGCCTGCTCGTCGAATGCACGAATCAGATCGAGAAAACGCTCATCATAAGCGTCGTCAAAAAAGCCGGCAGCACCGGCGCCTCCGGGAATTGCCAAAGCATCGAAATCGTCAACCTTTACTTGCTCAAACGGCAATTCCGGTTCAACAATCAGATTCCAGTAACATTGCAATTTGGGTCGTAAAGCCGTGGTCACTAAATCCACCGGTTCGGTTCCGGCTTCGCGACTCCAACCAAATACATCGGTAAACGCACTGGCCTCATAAGCCTCGAAACCCTGCGCTAAAAACAACAGCACTTTTTTAGACATGGTATTGATTTATTAGTTCGACAAGTTACCAAATCGACACAAGAAAATATTGTCGCGCGCCAACAGATCGCACGACCGCACTATTGATTATTTCGATTGTAAACGAAGGCTAATAAGCATCTTCTATTTTGTTCTTTTGAATCAGCTTATCCATTTTATTGATCAGCTTCTCGAACTTTTTCTGGTAGTTGATTTTTCCTTCCGACTTAATCTGATAATACTTCTCCAGTTCGCTATACCAGTTATCTTTTAGAAATCGCAACACATTATCATCCTCACAATAATTTTCGCCTACCAGGATTTTCAAGATCTGCTTTTTCTCGACTTCTTGCTCTTCTTTGATGATTTCCAGTGTTTCCAGCTCCTCGGGTGTCAATTTCACTTTTGTCATAACATCCAGTTTTAAGGTTTCAGTACATTGATTACACTATACATTTACGGAGCTTAGCGATTCTTGGTTGTTGGGGAAGGTAAATTCATTCACCAACAGCATCTGTAGCATTATCATTTGATAACGTACTCCCAAACCATCATTGGAGGCATTATCATTTGATAAAAGCTTCCCCGAATGATTGGTCGGCCAATTATCATTTGATAATGGCTTCCCCAAACAATCGGTGGAACAATTATCATTTGATAACGAGCTCCCCAAACGGTGGTTGGAGCAATTATCATTTGATAACGTGTTCCCTGAACGTTGGTGAGCCCTTTATCATTTAATAACGGCCTCAATTTTTCCCGGTGCCATTATTAAATGTTAACGCCGACCTACATAAACGCGCTTAGGAAATATGCGAGTGTAACCCCCAGGTAGGTTCCGAAAATATAGCCGAGGGTACCCACTGCCAATCCGGAAATAATGATTTCTTTGTTTTTAAGAGCCGATGCCACAACCGGCACAAAGGGCGGCGAAAATGATAAGGCAGAGATGGTGATGATGGTGGTATCGGTATCGATTTTGAACAGCCACGAAAGGAACACATGGATAACCATGGTGCCGAAAACGCCTAAGGCTACGAAAAGGAATAAGTGGAAAAAGTCGATATTAAACAGGGCCGTCAGATCGGCCATACTTGCCACCAAAAGCGAGAAAATAAGAATGAGGTACATGCCCAGCGGGAATGACTGCTTTAAGCGGTTGATCGCAGGAACCAGACTCCCGGCAACACCAAAGGTGGTAATTCCGAGGATAACCACTACCATTTGTGCCGATGCAGGAACCAGCAGGCTAATTCCTCCGGCAATGGCGAAAATGAGGATCGATAATCCAAATGCCTTCACCATTTCGAGCATTCCGCTGCGGGTAAGCATCCCTTCAAATTCTTCGTTGGCGGCCTCAACCGGCTCCAGATGCTCTTCCTTCAATGCCGATTTAAACGGATGCATAAACCGGTTCAGCAGCGACTGCGCCGAGGTCATGATCAGAACCAGGAAGAAGAATCCGGTTACAATTTCGTATGTATTAACCAGGATAAAGGTATTGGGCGAGACGTCCAGCGCCGTTGCAATTGCCGCGAGATTTGGTGTTCCACCCGTGTAGATTCCAACCAGCATGCCGGCTATTTTCCAGGCATCGGGGATAAACGCTTTCAAACTGAAAAAACCAATAATGATAACAATGGTGAGTGACACAATTCCCAGAACCATCGATATCATGGCCCGGCGAGCCAGGTGCAGCCAGCGCTTCACATCGAGCGAAAACAACAAAAGCGGAATGGCCAGCGGGATGGTAATCGTCATCAGGATTTCCTGCAAACGGGCAATCTGGTTGGGCACAACATCCGCTGCACTTAATGTACCCTGCTTCAGATATTCATTCATCTGCTCATCGGGCAGAAAAGCTTGTCCGCCCAACAGGCTTCGCATTTGCTCCGACATGGATGGCAACACGCCGATATTACCGAGCAGTACCCCCACCATGTAAGCAAGCACCACCGCACCTACTTTATTCAGCAAAGCCGACTTCCGGGTTGCGTAAACAATCGCCGCCGGAAAAAACACATAAAAGATGATTAATAGCAAAATCACACCCATTGCACTTAGCCTTTCAATTTGATACGCCACGGAACACCCGAAGACAAAAGCTAGGCAAAAATAGTCAAGTTTGTCAAACAGAAGGTTTTTCGAAGAAGCGATTCGCGGTTCTATTCATCCTTCACCGGCGCTTCCTCAACGCTGTAGCGACGAATCTTGATGTTCAGATAAGCAAACAGGATTGACATCAGCGGACTAAT
>QKCF01000106.1 GCA_003246935.1 Sunxiuqinia sp.
ATGAATTTGGGATCCAGCCGGAACGCGAGCAATATCTGAGTCATATTGATAAGGTTACGCTTGAGCAAAATGGTTCGGTTCGAGCTGTGTTGAAGATAGAAGGCAGACATCAGGCTGTGCACGGAGCTCGGGATTGGCTACCTTTTATTCTTCGCTTATACTTTTATAAAGGAGTTCAGGATATTCGAATTGTACATACCTTGATTTACGACGGCGACCAAAATACAGACTTTATCCGTGGCATAGCGATGACCTTTGAGGTTCCGCTGCGTGAGACGCTTTATAATCGCCATATTCGTTTGGCTGGAGACGATGGACGTTTATGGGATGAGCCGGTTCAACCATTGAAAGGTAGATATCCGTTTTCTGGTAGAGATGATGAACGGGATTGGTATACGGAGCAATTGGAGGGCAAAAGAAGAATATTCCGAGCACCAGCAATTCCTGATTGACCATTTGGCCTGTTGGAACGATTTCAAACTAACCCAACTTGATGCGGATGGCTTCCGTGTTAAGAAGCGCACAAACGAACAAAGTGCGTGGATTGATGCAGGTGCTGGTCATCGCTCATCGGGGGTAGCATTTGTAGGTGATGTCAGTGGTGGCTTGGCTGTTTGTATGCGCGATTTTTGGAAGTCCTTTCCATCAGCATTGGAAATCCGGAATGCAAGGAGCGACACCGCAGAGATGCGGCTTTGGTTATGGTCACTCGAAGCAGAGGCTATGGATATGCGTCATTACGATACGATTCCGCATAATCTCATTGCCAGTTATGAGGATGTTCAACCTGGTTTCAGCCTGGCTACTGGTGTTGGACGAACCTCTGAGTTTGTTATTCACCCTTCATCGGACGTTCCGACTTATGAAACGCTGAAAGAGATTGCCGATCGGGGAAATAATCCACCGTTACTGACTGTTCGGCCAGAATATATTCATCAGATTCCGGTTTTGGGTATCTGGAGCTTGCCTGACCTGAGTACACCTGCAAAAAGATGGTTGGAAGATCAGTTAGACAAAGCTTTTGCTTATTACCAAAAGGAAGTTGAACAACGACATTGGTACGGCTTCTGGGATTATGGCGACATTATGCATGCCTATGATCAGGATCGTCATGTGTGGATGTATGATGTGGGTGGGTTTGCCTGGGATAATACGGAGTTGATGCCTAACATGTGGCTTTGGTATAGTTATTTGCGATCGGGAAGGGAAGATATTTTCAGGATGGCAGAGGCGTTAACCCGTCACACCGGAGAGGTGGATGTGTATCATTTGGGCCGGTTTGAAGGATTGGGATCGCGGCACAATGTGCGCCATTGGGGATGTGGAGCCAAAGAAGTTCGGATTTCACAGGCAGCTTTAGGGCGGTTTTATTATTACCTGACGACCGATGAGCGTACAGGAGATTTGATGCAGGCATCGGTAGATGCTTCAAACAAGGCCATTGGCGAGTACGACCCGTTACGACAGATTCTTGATAAAGGACCTTATCCGACCCATATTCGGGTGGGGCCTGATTGGTTAGCTTTGGTTGGTGACTGGATGACTGCCTGGGAACGAACCGGCGATGAGCAATATCGCGATCGGATCATGCAAGGGGTTAATAGTTTGTCGAAGATGCCTTATGGTTTCTTTTCGGGAATTAATGCGGCTTTTGGTTACGATCCTTCGACTTACCAGCTTTATCAATTGAATCCTAAAGATGTAGGCTCAGCTCATCTGGCAGTTTTAATGGGAGGCCCCGAGGTTGCCTATGAACTGACTAATTTGCTCAATGATAAAAAGTGGAACAAACTGTGGTTTCAATTTTGTCGCCTTTATGCTGCTCCCGAGAATGAAATTGAAAAGGAACTAGGCGTGAAAACTGAGCTAGGGAAACCCGGTCCGTGGTACGGCCGTTTGTCGGCTTACTGGTACAGCCAGTCGGGAAATACTAAGTATTCGAAGCGGGCATGGGATATGTTTCTGGAGTCGCAACAGGGGCCTCGGAAGACAAATTTTGATACCCAAACGTTCGAAGGAATTCAGACTTTGGCTCCGTTAAAAGAGGTACGGGGAGTCTCGACCAATCACACGGCGCAATGGTGTCTGAATGCCATTGAATTGTTGCAGCTGGTTGGTGACCAGATGCCGGCGGATATCTCTGAGATTAAAAACCAGGATGAAATTCATGAAAAATAAGTTAGAATAGGTAGTAGTTATGATGAATATCTTTACAATTGGAAATAGGGGAGTTGTGTTTATGATTTTGTTTTGTCTTGTTGGATTTCTTGTGACAACAAGTACATTCGGACAGGACAATTGTAAAAGAGATTCACTGATCTTTGAAGATGAGTTTGACGACGATCTTTCAAATTGGATAATTGAAAATAAATTGTCGGAGTAAGGTAGTGATTCAGGACAGTCGATTGGTGATTGATGTGAATAGTGGTGCAACGATCTGGTATAAGAAAAAACTTTCTGGGAATTTATTAATTGAGTTTAACCGTAAGGTGGTGATGGCTGATGGAGCGAACGATCGTCTGTCAGATTTCAATTTCTTTTGGATGGCTACAGATCCGCGTGATGAGGATCTTTTTACCCGCGATGGTACTTTCGCTCAGTACGACTCACTGAGTTTGTATTATGTTGGTATCGGCGGCAACTATAATTCAACAACCCGCTTCCGCAAGTACATGGGCAATGGTGAACGTTTTTTGCTACGGGAGAAAAACGATGAACAGCACTTGCTTCAGCCTAACCGAAGTTATTTCATAAAGATTATAGTCTGTAACGGAACAACGAAGGTGTTTGTCGATGGCGAGGAGTACTTCTCCTATGTTGATCCTAGTCCAATAACCGAAGGTTATTTCGGGTTTCGGACGGTGAAATCGAGACAGGAAATTGAAGATATTCGGATTTATCAGTTAAACCCATGATATGGATAGAATTCGGAGTATAAGTGTAAGTTTTACAAAACAGTTGTTCTTTGTGGCGATGTTTCTCTGTGTAAATTCAACTGCGATTCATGCGAAGTCTGGCCGTGTCTTCAATGTGCGAGACTATGGAGCGGTAGGGGATGGAAAAACACTGGATACAGAGGCGATTCAAAAAGCAATTGATGCAGCAGCAGCAATCGGTAATGGAGTTCAGGTTTTAATCCCGGGAGATCATCAATATGTAATTGGCACGATCGAACTTAAAAGTAATATTGATTTTCATATCGATGATGGAGCGGAACTGCTTGTTAGTGTTAAGAACGACGATTTCTCTGGCGAGGCGGCTTTAATAGCTGATAGTGTCGTCAATCTGACTATAAGCGGAACGGGCCGCATTAATGGTCGAGCGTTGGAGTTTATGTCGCATTATGAAGGGGATAATGAATGGTGGATCCCGAAAGAATGGCGTCCGAAGTTGTTTATTTTTACCTCTTGCATTAATCTGGTGATTCGGGATATTTCGATTGAAAAAGCTCCTTCGTGGACTTTACATATGTTAGGATGCGAAAATGTATTGATTGACGGAATTCGGATTGATAATAATTTGGATGTTCCCAATTGTGACGGTATAGACCCGGATCATTGCCGAAATGTTGAAATTAGAAATTGTCATATTCGTTGTGGTGACGATGCCATAGTTGTAAAGACGACAAGGCAGAGCTTTGATTTCGGCCCTTCAACTAATATTTGGGTGCATGGCTGTGTGATTGAAACTCAGGATTCGGGTGTGAAGATCGGAACAGAAACAACGCAGGATATTTTCGATGTGACTTTTGAGCGGTGCGAAATTAAATCCAGTTGCCGCGGTTTAACGATTCAAGGGAATGTATTCAATATTCTTTTTAAGGACATCAATTTTGTTTCGCGTTATCATTCCGATCCATGGTGGGGAAGAGGAGAAGCAATTTCTTTTACTGCTATTCCGCGATTCTCAGGAGGGGAAATCGGTGCTATTTATAATGTTGTTGTGCGGAATGTTATCGGACGGGCCGAAAATAGTGTTCGGATTAACGGAACGCAAGAAAGTCGGATTAGAAATATCTGGTTCGAGGAGGTTCATGTAAAGATGGATCGATGGACTAAGTATTCCGGAGGACTGATGGATAATCGCCCCACGAAGGCATATGATGAGACTGAATATCGTAGTAACCCGGGCTATTATATTCGTTTTGCCGATCAGATAACGTTGAAGAATTGCTCTGTCGAGTGGGGCGCGAATGTGCCGGAATATTTCACAAATGCTGTTGAAGCACATGATGTTACCTCTCTCGATCTTGATGGTGTAGTCGGAAGGGCAGCTCATCCCGAACGCGACAAAGCAGTCAGCATAAATGAAGATTAACCTCCAGTATAGTCAGATGTGCCAACACGAGGTGCCTGGTTTGGATATATTTAACAAACAATAAAAGCCTTGCAGTATTTAAACCAGCAAGGCTTTTTGTTTGTAGTCCCACCGGGAATCGAACCCGGATTTACAGTTTAGGAAACTGTCGTTCTATCCGTTGAACTATGGAACCAATTTTTAAAAATGCTTTGCAAAAATAGGAAAAAGCTCGGTTATACCATATCAATCGCTTTTTTTCAAATCCGATTGCTGCGATCGCTTTGCATTTTTATCTTAAATTTTCAATTAAAACAGAAACATGCAGATATCTATCGTTTTGGATAAGTGATATTTGCGTGTATGTAGGAGTCTTCCTGTTAACAGAAATTTTACATCTTTGTTGTGTTTAATTTGCTGTCAATTAATTGATTGACGAATGTGAGGTGCCGAGGAGCTTAGAAACAGTTTAAATTAGCTACTTTAGGGCTACATTTAATTGTGGGGAAACGCACAGAGGCCTACATTTGTTGAGCTTTTTCAAGAAATTAGTATTAATGTTTAAATATAAATCAATTATCCTATGAGCAATTTTCTGACTGCCTCTATCGGAAGAAAATTTATCATGAGCATTTCAGGTTTGTTCCTGATGATGTTC
>QKCF01000413.1 GCA_003246935.1 Sunxiuqinia sp.
GCCCAAATCTTCCGGCCTCGTTTTATCGTCTTGGCACCCGACCGGGAAAAATCGTTTCGCGAAGCCGCCACAAAAGCTGGCAAGAAGATCATTTTGTTTGAAGGAGGAAAATCACTCGACATCCACAACCGCATCACGCAACGCGGGGTAAATGGCGTTCTGCGCCTGATGCATCACCTCGGCATGCGCGACTACTCTGCCGAAATAGCCAACATGAACGGCAACGACCCTATTTTAATCCGAAGTTCCAACTGGATCAGAGCACGGCATGGAGGCATGTTCCGTTTTCATGTAAAAGACGGCGCTAAAGTTGAGAAGGGAGACATCATCGGTAGTATTTCGGATCCTTACGGCGCTTTCGAAAAACCGGTAAAAATTCCGGAAAGCGGTTATATCATTGGCCTCAACCATGCCCCAATTATCTACCAAGGCGATGCGTTAATTCATTTAGGAAAGACAGAATAAAATTTAACCGGCGTTAATCGCGACAACCGGATCTAACCGCGACGCAATCCAAGCCGGCACAAATCCGGCAATCAAACCAATCACACCGGAAACCATTAATCCAATAAAAATATTTTTAAAACTAAGCATTAGATTCAGATCAGCAGCATTACTAACCACTAAGGCGCCCCCAAAGACGAGAAGCAAGCCAATCACACCACCAATCAACGAGAGGATCACAGCTTCAAAAATAAACTGAAGCAAAATAAAATAACGCTTAGCCCCTAACGACTTATGAATTCCGATGATCCGGGTTCGTTCTTTCACCGAAACAAACATGATATTGGCAATGCCAAAGCCTCCAACCAAAATACTAAAGCCACCGATCACAGCTCCAGCAATATTGAAGACTAAGAAAAAAGCATCAAAACGGGTTGAAATCACACTTGTCTCATTCACTGCGAAATCATTATCCTCCATTGGACGCAGCTTATGAATACTCCGCACCACACTCTCAATATCGGCTAAAAAGGCGTCTTTACGAACATCCGGTTTTGCCCGAACATTAATTGTCTGCCCCATATCCCTGTTCCGAAAATCGACCATCGATGCCGCTAAGCCTGCAGAAATATGCAGTCGCTTATCCATGCTCGTCCCGAACATATCGGTTCCCTTTCGCTGATAAGTGCCAACAATCAACACTCGCCGCCCCTTCACTTTCAACTGCTGACCAACCGGGTCCACTCCGCGGAACAAACGATCAGAAAGTTCTGCTCCAATCACCGCCATTGGCGCTCCACTAAACATTTCCGACTGCGTAAAATATCGTCCTCGTTCGATCTCAAGGCTCCACAAATCAAACAAATCATAACTTGTTGCCAACACTTCTACATTTTCGGCAACATCTCCTTCATACTGAATAGTTGTGTTAAACCCGAAGAAAAAAGCAGCCTTATCGGCAGTAGACGATCGCCTTAACAGGTCATCAACATCTTGCATTTTAGGAACAGGCCGGTTCATGTATCGCCACCAAGGATATTCCGATTCCCCTTCCGGTGGTGTCCATGGCCACTTCTGAATGAACAGCATGTTTGTTCCAAGCGAGCTTAAACTATCACGCATGTATTTCTCCAGTGAGTCGATTACCGTAAAAACAGAAATAATGGCAAAAATCCCAATCGTGATACCCAGCAACGACAAAATAGTTCGCAACTTATTCGCCCGAAGCGCATTGATTGAAAAAGTAAAACTCTCTATGATTAATCTAACAAGAAGCATCAACGGCTATTTTTTATAAAGTTAAAAGAATTCAAATTCCAGCCACACGCCAGCCTGTCGATTTTATTTTTTGTCAGTCCATCAAAAATCTTTTTCGGGATCAAAAAACTTTCTATTTTCAATGCTAAGTTTTTGGGAATAGTATTGTTTTACAATCAGATAAATCCAGAGAAATTATTATCTTTGCAACGCATTTTTAACGAACTGTAAATGAAGGATTTGAAAAAGATAAAATCGGCCCTTATCTCGGTTTATCATAAGGATAAACTCGACGTAATTGTAAAAAAATTGAATGAATTAGGTGTTGAGCTTTACTCAACTGGTGGTACTCAAAGTTTTATCGAGGGATTAAACATTCCTGTTACTGCTGTTGAGAACCTGACTGGCGGACGCGTAAAAACCCTTCACCCCAAAATATTTGGAGGTATTCTGAACCGTCGTGACAATGCAGGCGACCAGGATCAAATCGCCCAATATGAGATTCCGGAAATCGACTTGGTGATTGTTGACCTCTATCCGTTTGAAGAAACGGTTGCTTCCGGAGCATCAGAAGAAGACATTATTGAAAAGATTGATATTGGTGGTATTGCATTGATCCGCGGAACAGCTAAAAACTTCAACGATGTAATTATCGTTTCTTCACGCGATCAATACGAAGATTTTATCGAATTATTGAATACGAAAAATGGCGAAAGCACATTAGAAGACCGCAAAGAATTTGCACGCAAAGCATTTGCAACCTCTTCTCATTACGACTCAGCTATTTTCAACTATTTTAACGGTGCTGGCATTAACGACAAAAACCGCATCAGTCTGAATGACGGCAAAGTATTGCGTTATGGCGAAAACCCTCACCAATCAGCAACGTTCTATAAATTTGATAATGCTGACTCGAAAGTAACATTGGCAAACGCTGAAGTTCTTCAAGGTAAAGAATTGTCGTACAACAACCTGTTGGATGCCGATGCAGCCTGGAAATCAGCTTCTGATGCTTACCACGCTGTAACGCACATCAAAAACAAAGTTGCCGTTTCAGTCATCAAACACCTGAATCCTTGTGGTTTGGCAGTTACCGACAACATTCTAAAATCATTGGATTTAGCATGGGAAGGTGACCCAATCAGCGCATTCGGTTCAATCATCTGCTTCACGGACACAGTTACTGCCGAAGTTGCAGAGTGGTTCGGTAAAAAATTCGTTGAAATTATTATCGCTCCTGCGTTCACACCTGAAGCGTTGGAAATCTTTGCCAAAAAGAAAAACCTTCGCTTGTTAGTTACTCCTGTAAAAGCAGAGACAACCGGCGAAAAATTGTTCCGTTCAATCAGCGGTGGTATGCTTGTTCAGGACGAAGACGAAGGTATGGACAGCGAATTCAAGAACGTGACGAAAATTCAGTTCGACAGCAATAAAATGAACTTAGCCAAGTTTGGTATTACAGCATGTAAGCATTTAAAAAGTAATGCTATTGCTATTGTGACTGAAAAAGAAGACGGATCGTTCTGGTTAACAGGAGCGGGCATGGGACAACCTAACCGCCTCGACAGCATGCGCCAATTAACAATGCCTCGTTTCGACCTCAAAGAAGGTGTGAAGATTGAGGAATCAGTGGTGATTTCAGATGCTTTCTTCCCATTCCGCGACAGTATTGAAGCTGCCAACGAATACGGTGTAAAATACATCGTTGAGCCAGGTGGTAGTATTCGCGACGAAGAAGTGATTGAAGCTTGCGACGAATTCGGCATTGCGATGCTGTTTACTGGTCGCCGTCACTTTAAACATTAATTTGAAATTAGTCGGGCATAAACCTTTGACATTAGGAGATTAAATACATGGGATTGTTTTCATTCTTAACCCAGGAGATTGCTATTGACCTGGGGACAGCAAATACCATCATCATACAAAACGATAAAATTGTATT
>QKCF01000228.1 GCA_003246935.1 Sunxiuqinia sp.
CGATTTAATGGTAGTCTATTTCGATGTTGGTGAAAGTCCGACAAAGGCGATCTACTTTGACAATGAAGGTCATGTAATTAACTATACAATAGCCTATGCCGACAAATCGATTACTTTGACAAGTAATAAAGTCGCAAATACACCTGTCTTCAGGCTGACATACACATTGCTTGAAAACGATGTGGTAAATACGAAATTTGAAATGTCGCGTGACGGCATGAACTTTATGACCTATATTGAAGGAAAGAGCAAGAAGGCAAACTAAGTCAGACCACTAACAATCGGTAGTTTGTATACTATTAAGCATTCGGGCAGTGCGCTGAACTGAGTTTGAGGGCGGAGCTGACCTCTACCGAATTATAGCCGTTGCAGTAACCTGGTTTTTCAACATGAAACGCGCTACTCTGTATGGCTATGCTGGTCAGATTTTTGGGCGGATCCGCTAGCTTTTTTTTGGGGCTGGGGCCGGCTACCGCTTTAAAAATAAAACTATCTCCAAACAATGCACTTATGTTTGTATAAGCAGTTCAGTGTTGTGTTGTATTATCTTTAATGGTGTTGAATTTTCGTTTGTACTTTTTTGATCAAAAATCTTCAGAAATCCCATGTAGAACCCCGTAATTTTCTTATATTCATAATGTTTTGAAATCCTCCGTTTTAGCAAGGAATTTTGTTGACGTGAGGTGTGTTTATTGAATGGTATGTTTAATTTTTTAAAATTTTAATTCTATGGATATTAAGCAAACATGGGAAAAAGTACTTGAGTACGCAACAATGCCTTTGCATGGAACTTTAGCCAGAAAGCAACGGAAGGGTGTAAAACTTCAAATAAATGAAGGCCGAATCTATGAAAATGCAACGATCTTCCTGGATGAGTCTGTTGTTTGGGTTTCGGAAACTGTTAATGGTGAAGTAAGTAACACTTACTACAGTTGGGAAAAGATTGCTTCAGTTCAAACGATTAGCAATGAGGAAAAATAAGCAAACACTTCTCTCTTCATGGAATTGCTAAAAAAGTAAACGGTTTAATTCAGCTTCGATTAAACCGTTTTTTTTTATTTTAGTTGAAATACGCCGGATAGAAAACGGGCGTCTATATCGGAACTCGATTTTACGGGCCTCAGAGATTAATACAACTACGAACTCATTAACGAAACCAATATACCCGAATGAAAAAATTGCTCTTTTTCCTTGTCATCCTGTTGATAAAACTAAGCCTCGTAGCACAGGATAACAGTTTCCCGACAAACGAAGTAGACGAGATTGTAACGCGCATTCAATTACCGCAAATTCCTTCTTTCAGAATAGATATCGTCAGCTTGGGGGCAAAAGGCGATTCTGTACAAAATTGCAAACCTGCTTTTGATGAGGCAATGGCTCTTTGCCAAAAGAATAATGGAGGTACTATTGTTGTTCCCAAAGGTATCTATAAGCTTGACGGGCCAATTCACTTTGTGAGCAATGTAAACCTTGTACTGGAAAAAGATGCGACCATTCGTTTCAGCGACATTCCCGACGACTACTTGCCATTGGTGCTCACAAGCTGGGAAGGAACGATGCTATATAATTACAGTCCGTTGATTTATGCCTACGATTGTCACGACGTCGCGATTACTGGTGAAGGAACAATAGATGGTGAAGGCGGCGAAATTTGGGATAGCTACAAAGAAAAAGAAACTGCCGACAAAATGCTGAGTAGGGAAATGAATCATAACAGTGTTCCTTTGGAAGAACGGAAATTTGGCGAAGGACATTTTCTGCGGCCACCGTTAATTCAGTTTTTCAATTGCAAAAATATTCTGGTCGAGGATATCCATATTGAAGATGCGCCGTTTTGGTGTTTGCACCTCTTGAAATCACGGAGCATTACAGTCAGGGGCGTGAAATATAAATCGCTGAACCATAATAACGACGGTATCGACCCGGAATATGCCAAAGATGTTCTGATTGAGAACATCGTATTCGACAATGGCGATGACAATATTGCCATTAAAGCAGGCCGGGATCATGAAGGCAGAGCAAACAAGGCAACCCCCAGTGAGAATATTGTGATTCGAAATTGCAGCTTTAAGGGGTTACATGGGGTGGTGCTGGGCAGCGAAATGTCAGCAGGTATCAGAAACGTATATATTGACAGTTGCAAAACAGGCGGCTATCTGAAACGAGGTATTTATTTCAAAACGAATGCCGATAGAGGAGGTTTTATCAATAATGTTCATGTCAACAATTTACAACTCGATGAGGTAGAAGATTGCCTTTATATTACTGCAAACTTTCTGGGAGAAGGTAGTGGATTTCCTTCAGATATCTTTGATATTTATTTCTCTAATGTTAAATGCCGAACGGCAACAAATACCGCCATTGTCATACAAGGATATTCGGAAAAGAAAGTGCGAAATATCCACCTGAATAACATTGAAGTAGATTCGGCAAAGAACGGAATGACCATCTTCAATACGGAGAAAGTAGAAATAGAGAACATCGTTATCGGAGAAAAGGCATCAATTCCTTCTGCAATAAAATAATCCGGTGTAATTTTCGCCATTGAAATTCTGAGGTGCCGCGTGAGTCATTTCGCCTGGTGTTCGAAAGAATAATGCGACAAGCATAAATCCAAATTCGATTCGAGAGATGAAATTAATTGACAGCAGGCAAGGCGCAAAGATTGCCGTCAACATATTGGTTAATGCTTATGCCAATGCCAAAAACATTAGCTGGTTTTTAGCCCCTGAAAAACGAAAATTTCAGTTCTTTTTCTCTTTTCTGGTGGATGAGGCCATTGCAAAGAAAGGAGCATACCTGACGTCGAACGAAAGGGGCGTGTTAGTTCTATACGATATAGAGAGTCGACACAATTCCTTATTGTTTTTGTTTCGGAAATTGTATCTGATTGTTGTTATTATGGGAATTAAAAGAGCGATACAACTCATGCGGGTGCAAAAATTGCAGAAGTCGCTTCGGCCAGAAAACGGGCTTTATGCTATGGCATTAGCAATTCAGGATGATCAGGAGAAATGGCAGACCATGTTTGAACTAAAACGTGAATTCATGGCACTGTTTGAAACGTTAAACCAGCCGGTGTATGCAGAAACAACAAATCCAAAGTATGTAAAGATTTATGAAAGCATCGGATTTGTAACTTACGATCAGATTGGGCATCCGTATACAGACCTGAAGATTTGGTTTATGAAAATGGAAAATAATCAATCAGAATTAGCCTCATAAATCAAAAGGAGGAATGAATCCTATTAGATCTATGGAAAGCCTGTTTGGAGTAAGTGCAAGTACATTTATGAAAGTCTGCCTGAATTAGACCTGTACTAAAACGGGAAAGGTTATTTTTGCAGATCAGGCTACATCAAAGAGAACCAAAATGCAGATAAGCAATTATATCTATTTCTTTCGTTACGACACGAATGAAAGTGAGTTATGCAAACTGGAATCGCGATTTATCTTCGATAAGGAAGAAAAAAACAAACTGCTTCTCTCCGATGTAAAAGCAGAGCCTTCAAGTAGTGCATTTATAAAAAAACGGCTTGAGATTATTTTGTTTTCGGAAGATTATTCGACGCTAATCGATAAAATTCAAAGAGAAAAAATATGTGCTGAGGGTTTCAAAGTTGAATATTTAGTTTTGGATGGTGATAAAACAGCCTATGCCCAAAGACTTGAAAAGTTAAAAGATATAGGCTACTGCATTGAAGGCAATCCTGAATATTACAAGCCAACAATAACGTATGCATTGTGTTGTTACGGGGGGATTTGGTGTTTTGGCGAGTTGGTTAAAAATAGTTTTGCTTGGTACAAACACAAGCAAAAACCATACTCGTACAGTAATTCAATCAATACAAATATTGCTAAGGCTTTGGTTAATATTGCAGCAAAGGCAAACAAAAAGAAAAAGCTGCTGGATGCCTGTTGCGGTGTTGGTACAATCATGCTGGAAGCCTGTTTTGCTGGAAATAATATTGAGGGCTGCGACATTAACTGGAAGGTATGTCGGCAAGCACGCGAAAATCTTTCCCACTTCGACTATACAACCAATGTATATCGCTCCGACATAAAAGACATCAGCAACAGGTATGATGCCGCCATTATTGACCTGCCATACAATTTGTTTAGCTATGCCGATGATGATACGACCTCACACATTATTGAATCGACAGTAGAAATTACAGATCGATTGGTTATTGTATCTACCTCAGATATCGCAAACTTAATCAACAACGCGGGCTTGACAATCTCGGATTCTTGCAGCGTTCGAAAAAGTGGAAAGACAAATTTCACCCGAAAGATATGGGTTTGTGAAAAAAACGGATAGCCATTGAATTATTAAAGATAAAATAGAAACAGTAACCGAATGGTTAACCTGCAATGCGATCACATGGCTGTAATTTAGAACTCAGGTTACAGCGGAAGATTTTTACGAGTCAGCTAAAATAGAAGTTCAGGGCTGCTGATGTCGTCCCGAACTTCGCCAGTTATTTAGAAATGGTTTGTTGGCCGGTGGTAAGTTTAGTTCTCCGGGATATTCGACAACTTAGGCAAATACCATCCTTTTTTTGTTTCTAGTTTTCGTAGATGAGGTGTGAATTCTTTCCACATTTTTTTGAAGTCGTCGCGGTGCGCATCGTTTAATGCTTTCTCCTCTGTTCTCAGCTTTACTTCGTCAGTGGATCGTACCATTAAGATGTACATAGGGGTTTCGGGGCCAAACAGTGTTTTGTAAACATCCCAGTTGTAAGATGAGCCAATCTCGTTGTAATAGTCCACGAAGTCTTTGATCGTTTTGTCCACTTCGTGTTCGTGACCGGCTTTCAGATAGCAGAACATCCACTCGCAGAATGGCTCATCTTCCGGTTTCAAGCTTGCATCTTCTGTGTGATGAGAAAGAGCAGGATCGTGCTGAATAACGCTTTGGCGTCCGGAATACAGGTCGCGGAAAGCTTTATTTGCATCAAAGTCGTCTTCATCAATCATGGTTTGATGCATCGTCCAGAATTTCTCGAAGATGCCATCCAACGAAGCAAAGTTCTCGATGGGCATTACCCAATAGAAGGCATCATCGTCATTCAGGTAGGCATAAATCGGAATGTCCAATTCATGTTCTTTCCATAGTTCGCTGACTTTCATTTGAGCTTCCCAAAAAGCAGGCATGTCGGCCGGACTCACAAATTCTTCGAACACAACAAACTTGTCGGGCATTGGGTCTTGAGCAAAAGTGAAGGTTGTTTGAAAGGCTGACAGGAGGATAAGTAAAGTGATAAATCCAACAGCTTTTTTCATAACGTGAGATTTTGATTAGATCAAGAATTTACGAAAAATTGTCGAGTTATGAAATGATAATCGCTTCTGTTAGCTATGTAACAAAAGGATAGATACTCCGTTAGTGGAAAGAAACAGAATGCTTATGAAACGTCGCGATTTTATAAAAAGCACCGCAGCTGCTATGGCTGCAATTTCGATGTCAGGATTGACCGCATCGTTTAGCCGGAATGGTATTCCTTACCGAAAATTGGGGAAAACGGGTTTGGAGGTTTCGCTGATTGGGGTAGGCGGATATCATATCGGTGATCGCTTTATCAGCGAGGGAACATCGGTGGCTTTAATCCGCGAGGCGTTGGATAGCGGTGTTAATTTTCTTGATAATGCATGGCATTACAACAATGGGCGAAGTGAAGAGCTGATGGGAAAAGCGTTGTTGGATGGCTATCGGGAGAAAGCGATATTAATGACCAAGCACCATGGCCGGGATCCGGAAACGGCACAGGAGCATTTGGAAACAAGCCTTAAGCGGTTGCAAACCGATTATCTCGACTTGTGGCAATTCCACGAGATTGAAAGTATGGAGGCTGTCGACAAGATTTATTCGAGCGGTGTTCTCGATTATGTGTTGAAGAAAAGGGATGAAGGCGTCATTCGTCATATCGGGTTTACAGGTCACAGTCACCCCGATATTCATCGGGCAATGATTGAAAGAGGTTTCGAATGGGAAACTGTGCAGATGCCATTGAATGTATTGGATCATCACCACCTGAGTTTCTCGCAGGAGATAATTCCGCTGCTCACTGCACGAAATATTGGTATCATTGGTATGAAATCGGTAGCGTCCGGTGCAATTGTAAAGGAAGGTATCGCTACGATTGAGGAATGTCTGCGTTTTTCAATGACTTTGCCTGTTTCGTCGCTAGTGTCAGGAATGAATAATTTGGAGCATTTTCGACATAATTTGGAAATTACTCGCAACTTCATGCCAATGTCGGAAGAGGAAATTGCAGCATTGCTTGAAAAAACGTACGAACATGCTCGGGGTGGAAAGCACGAATGGTATAAGGATAAGGTTTAAGTTAGCTTGACAACATAAAAAAGCCGGTCTGTTTAATTTGCAGACCGGCTTTTTCATTTTCCTGTATCAATACAGGTCGAATATCATTTAGTTTTCCTTTTGTTCGTTGACTTTTGCCGGATTCAGAAAAATCAGGAAAAAGATAAAGGCGAAAGACATTTCCAGTAATTCGGCATTCTTGGCGTTGTGGATTAACGCCAGTAAACCAGATACTGCAATCATCACCACAGAATGCTGAATTTTCGGAAGGGGTACATGGAATTGCTGCTCCAATTTACCGAAGAAACTAACTTTGTTGATCAGCAAACGGGCAAACACGAAGTAAATAACCATCACAACAAACAGGATCTGTGAGAAGATTAGTTTGTTGATGTTCACGCCGTCAACAATCAGGTTGTGCAGGTTGGTCTCGGCCTGCTTGTTATGCTCCAGAAAAAATTCGCTCGATTGGATGCCGAAGATACGCTGTCCCCAGCTGATTTCTTCGCCACCGGCAAAGAAAAACAGGAAGGCCAAAACAGCAGCCGTTAAAATCCATAGTCCTGGTTTCTTTACTTTTTTGTATTCTACAACACGGTAAATGCAAACTCCCGATGCAGCAAAAAGGAAAAGCGAAGTCAGGTTTTCAACCATACCGTCTTCTTCCGTGAAAACAAGAAAAGCATTCATATCGGTATAAGCCAGATAAATGCCGTAACCAGACGCTGCAAAGAGCAAAAAGAAAAACAGGTATTCTAACTTGGTAATGTTTTTTAAACTGTTCATGTACTTTGTTTTAGTTGTTTCTGCTGTTATTGAATTAAAAAAACATATCAGATGAATTGAAAATCAATAACAGCGCAAAAGTAGCATAAAAATTGAAAGCTTATCCGTTAGGTAAGCTGCCCTTGAATAGGTTTTGTCCGGCTGCATTGGCTGGTGTACCTGAAGATGATGGGAAGGCAAATATCAAAAATCTGAACTTAAATTTTACCTTTGCATGAATTTACATTTTTGATTATGAAAAAGCTTGCCTGGTTATTACCATTGATCGTTATTTGTTTGCTTGTAAACGTATTGGGCGTGTTGAACCCGCTGGTGGTTAATGCAGCCAAATATGCTCAGGTTGGACGCGAGATCCTGCACAATCACGATTGGATAAACATGACCATTGGGCATGAACCATATGAGCAAAAACCACCACTGCTTTTCTGGATTGGAGCTACCGTCTTTTCATTGTTTGGTGTGTCAGGGGCTATTTATAAGACAACGGTGTTGTTGGTGGCGCTAATTGGCGCATTTGCGACCTTCAAACTGGGAGAGCTACTATATGATCGGTTGACAGGTAAACTGGCCGGCTTCTTCTGGATTACGTCCTTGGGCTTTATTCATTTTAACAGCGATATTCACACCGATACGTTGCTGGTGGTACCGGTTATGTTGGCTATCTGGCAGTTTGCGGCTTACTTTAAATACAAACGGGAGTATAATTTTTACCTCGGGGCTGTTTTCGTAGGTATGGCCATGTTAACCAAAGGTCCGGTAGGAATGGTTATCCCAGGGGCAGCGGTTGGTACGCATTTGCTGTTAACCCGCAATTTTAAGGGGATTCTGAATTACCGTTGGTTACTGGCTGTTCCGATTGTTTTTATTGTCATTCTCCCGGCGTTGATTGGATTGTTCCAGCACTTTGGTATTGAAGGACTGAAGTTTTACTTCTGGACGAACAACGTTGGACGGGTAACCGGAAGTTACAAAGGAACGAACAGTGATCCACAAGTCTTTACATGGTGGCTCCATGGATGATTTTCGCCTTTGTTGGCTTAGTTCTTCAATTGCGCGAGAAGATTGTTGATCGTAAAAATCCAGCGGAGAATAATGAGTATTACACGCTCGGTGGTTTATTGTTTTACCTGATCATAGCCTCAATTGCCAAGCAAAAGAACCCGCATTACGAAATGGCGGTGTTGCCGCTTTTCCTGTTAATGGGCGCTCGCTGGGCTGTTCAGATTTATGAAGGAAAAAATTTCCGAAAATTGAAGAAAGTAGTTTCGTGGATTCATTTGTTTGTCGGGATTGTTTTAGTGGCCGCGGTTTACCCATTTCTGCTTTATTTCTTTCCAAACGGGAAGATGTGGGTATGGGTAACTGTCGTTATCCTGACGGGATTTTTCTTATACAGCATCAGCTGGAAAAACAGTTTGCACCGGCAGTTAACGAGCTTGTTCCTAGCCATCTCCATTTTCATGTTCACACTGAATGCGCATATTCTTCCAAACCTGGCAAAATACCATTCGCCGATTGAAGCTTGCAAGGTGTTCAACGAGCAGTCGAAGGATGGTGCGGAGCTTCATATTTTCACAGAGAAGGCACGTTCCTGGGGAATCTTTTTTTATTCGAAAAATTATGGTCGTTACCTGATTTCAGAAGATGATTTGCGCGCAGCGAATTTACCAGCCGGCGATTGGTTATATACAACTGACGAAGGTCTGGCTTTGCTGGATGATATGAAAGCTCCGTACGAAAAGGTAGAAGAAATGGATCATCGCAGTCTATCGCGTATTTCCATGAAATTCATCAATCCGAAAACCCGCGCAAGTAAAACGGAAAAGCGCTACCTTATTCGATTAACGAATTAGACAGGCTGAGAGATCAATGATTATCGGGCTGTAAATGTTTATCGTTTATCTTATCCTCAGCGGGAGTTAACTAGAGCAAATTTTTGGTTGATAAAGCTCTGTAGTGTTTAGTTGGCGAATTACATCTCATTCATTTCAAAATGTTTCAGGGCCAGACAACTTCAAGTAGCCCGAAATACTTTCATTAACGTGAGTTCGATATAAGAAATAGAAGAGACAATTAGAGAATAAACAAGATTTTGTTTATATTTAAGTATCTCACATTTAAATATTTAACAAACAAAACCTTGTTCTGTTATGGACTCTAAAATTACCGAAATTTTCTAT
>QKCF01000012.1 GCA_003246935.1 Sunxiuqinia sp.
AATTTCCCTGATAGTATTCATCCCAACGAACATGCCGCGAAAGTGATGGCTGGTTTTATAGCAGAAGAAATTGAAAAATAACTATTTCGGGTAAGTAAAAGTGGCGGTAGTACTTCTTTTTTTCATAAAAGGCAATAAGAGAAGGGCTCTGTAAAATTATGTCGTGTCAGTAGTTAAACGTAAAGGGTGCTAATCAGCAACGACTTTCCATTTTTATGATTATCGTGTTCGGTTTCCTGAGGAACATTGATTATCCGTAAATCATTTTTAATTTTGGTTAGTGCATTAACTATTTCTTCTAAACGATAAACCTTCTTTTTGAAAAACTCATCTTCATATCGCACTGATGGAATAACGAGCTTCTTGTGGAAGCAAATACAGAATGGGGATAAGGATGCCTTTGAAATTTTATTTAAAGGAAACTATCTGAAATTTTGTGCCTTTGCTAATCGGTATACTCAAAGCATGGATAACGCCCGGGAAGTTGTGCAGGAGCTTTTCATTTATCTCTGGGAAAATCGTGAAAAGCTGTCAAACATTCAATCTGTCGATACCTATATTTTTTCCGCAATACGGTACAATAGTATTCGCAAACACAACTCAGGGATACGGGGCGACCTTAAAATTTCGGATGTTCCCGAGGATGAGCTGTTGGTCGGTTTTGAAAGTGAACTCGAATATGCTGAGCTTCAGGAGCAACTACTTGAAGCAATCGACTCCCTTCCTCCTCAATGTCAGCGAATATTTAAAATGAGTCGCTTCGAGCAGATGACCTACAAACAAATTGCTGAAGTACTGGATATTTCACCAAAAACAGTTGAGGTTCAGATTAGTAAAGCACTGCGTGTGCTTCAGAAAACTTTTGAAAACCAGCTGCTTGGAATACTTATTCTAACCATGATCAAAAAAAGTTAATTTTTTTCACTTCGGGATAAGGGTACCCCCTGTTTTTTTACTCCTACTAATGTAACGGATAAAGAATTTCCCGATGAAACTGGAATTATTAATACAATATATTGAAGGTTCTTCAGACAAAATGCTGGTTGACCGCGTTGAAGCGAAGCTTGGCTTGCCGAGGATGCGACGAATGAAACGTACCTGGAGAAAGTAAGAACCGTTTGGTCATATATTGATGAGCTTCGCGAACTAGCCTCAATCGACATAAACAAAGATTGGGCGAAAATCGAACAAAGACTTTTTGCAAGCGACGATTCTCGAAACAAAAAAGCAACAGGAAATTTTTGGAGGATGAATAGTCCATTGATGAAAGTCGCAGCGATTTTTTTCGTAGTTGTACTTTTTAGTGGATTGATCTGGTTTTTTCTGGGCCAGAACCCTACTCCAAATCAAATGGCTCAGAATTTTTATGAATTCAATGTGCCGATGGGCCAAAAGTCGAGTTTAGTACTTCCCGATGGAACTAAAATCATGGTGAATGCAGGAAGTAAGTTGCGCATACCACAGGAGGACCCAAGCGGAAAGCGCGAAATTTGGTTAGATGGAGAAGCTTTCTTTCAGGTGACCAAAGATCCTTCCAATCCTTTTTATGTGCACACACCAAATATTCAGGTTAAAGTATTAGGCACAACTTTTAATGTGAGGGCTTACGAGGATGAGCACCTGGTGGAGACCACGCTGATCGAAGGAAAAGTCAATCTGACAAATTTGTATAAAGCTGACGAGGAGATTGATCTTGCTCCAAATCATAAAGCGATACTGGTGCTCGACAAGGATGTGAAATTATCTTCAGCTATTGGCCGCGAATTCGGGGAAGATTTAAGAGTTGGTAAATTAATGGTTTCAAATGCGATTGACCCGATTTCAGCCATCTCATGGACACAAGGTAAACTGGTTTTTAAAGAAGAGCAATTCGAATTTATTGCCGAACAGTTAGAGCGGTTTTACGGAGTGAAAATTGAAATCGAAGACGAATCGCTTAAATACAATAAATACACAGGAACAATAAAGAATATATCATTGGAACAAACACTAAAGGCACTGCAGGTTATTAGTGATTTCAATTTTGTTATCAACGATGAGGATGTAATTATTTCAAAATAACAAATGCTTATGCTCTAAAATCACAAAAAATAAAAACCGGAAGAGCCAAGCTTCCGGCCTTATTAAACTAGTTAACTCAAAGTAATCGTTCCGCCAAGAATTCAGATTACTAATTGTATAACCAAAATAGATCGACAATTTATGAAAAAAAATGGATTGTGGTACAGCAATTCGTACAGGATTAATGTGCCCTTAATTTTGAAGAAAATGAAACTAACTATTCTGATGATCTGCCTGGGAATCATGACCTCTTTTGGGTCTGTTTATTCTCAGAACTCTCATCTAACCTTTAAGATGGCTAATCAAAGCTTGAAAGATGTACTTTCAGAAATTGAGAATCAAACAAATTACTCGTTTCTGTATCAGGCACAGTCGATTAACCACGATCAACGCGTTAGTATAGATATTACTGATGCCAATATTGCTGAAATAATGGATAACCTGTCTAAGCAGGTAAATTGTGAATACAAGATTCTTGATAATTCAGTTATTGTACTGACAAGTAAACAAGGAGAGAAAAACCTTCAGCAACCAACCAAAGTAACCGGAAAGATTACCGACGATACAGGATTTCCGCTGCCGGGTGTTACCGTTATCGTAAAAGGAACAACAATTGGTACAGTAACAGATGGTAATGGTCAGTATACCTTGAACGATGTTCCTGCTGATGCAGTTCTTGTCTACTCTTTTGTTGGTATGCGTGCACAGGAGGTTCCGGTAGCAGGGAAAGCGACGATCGACGTGGTTTTGGAAGAAGAATCGATTGGTCTTGACGAAGTCGTTGCTATTGGTTATGGTACTGTTTCGAAAAAGAACCTGACAACAGCGATTTCTAAAGTGGAAACCGACGATATTCAAAAATCTGCTTCAAGTAATATGAGCCAGTTGATGGTTGGTCGTGCAGCAGGTTTGCAAGCCACTGTTACCAGTGCACAGCCAGGTGGTGCTGTTGATATTTCAATTCGTGGTGGGGGAGACCCTATTTACGTAGTTGACGGTATTGTAATGCCAAGTAGCTCTTTGGAATCAGGTTCGGGTGGTTCAACAACTGTTGTTCCGTCTTCTGTTAACCGTGGTGGTTTGGCAGGGTTGAACCCTGAAGATATTGAATCAGTTGAAGTGTTGAAAGATGCATCGGCTGCAATTTACGGTATTGGTGCTGCCAACGGGGTGATCTTGATCACAACCAAAAAGGGGAAAGAATCTCCAATGAATATTGATTACAGCGGTAGCTACTCTTTTGTATCTAACTATCCTTATACCAAGTCGCTTAATGCAACCGACTATATGGGGCTTGTTAACACCTTCAGTAAAGAACAATATTTGTATAACCACGAAATGGGCGCATACGGAAGCAATGCTTATGACGGTGGTTGGACTCCGGCTTTTTCTGATTCTCAAATTGCCAATGCAAAAAGCTATGATTGGGTAGATGAAGTATTGCGTGATGGAGCTATTAACAACCATAACCTGGTTATCAGAGGTGGTAGTAAAAAGGTTACTTACTATGTGTCGGGTAACTATTTCAACCAGGAAGGTACGGTAATGAATTCAAGTATGGAGCGATTCTCCATGAGAAGTAACTTGTCGCTTGAACTGACTTCTTTCCTGAAATTATCATCAATCGTTAATGTTAACCGTAACAAGTACGGAAACTCCAGTGTCGGTGGTGCCAGTAGCGGTCGCGGATCGCAAGCTGCCGGTGCGTTAACTGCAGCCTTGTCTTATCCTTCATATTTACCGATCAAAGACGAAGACGGCAATTATACGCAGTTCAGTTACATTCCGAATGCTGTGTCGATGCAGGATATCGATGACGCGACAAATTCTGATGGAACGTACTTGAATTTCATTGCTGATATTAAGCTGGTGAAAGACATGTTGAATGCAAAACTGATATACGGTAACAACAAAGAAATGACTGACCGTTACGTGTATATTCCGTCCACTGTATATTTCGACCAGATGTACCAATCGCGTGGTAATATCGCTTACGACGGACGCGAAAACCAAACCTTCGAAGCGACGTTAGCTTTCAATAAGTCAGTTGGTGAATTCATGAACATGGATGTTGTTGTTGGGGTTGGTAAATACCTGAATTCAAGCAGAGGGTTGAATTTTGCTTATGACGAGCAGCATGATGCGATCGGAAACGATAATGTGAGCGCAGTAACCGGAAACAAAAACCCAGGATCGTACAGAAACGAAGATGAAAAACGCTCACAATTCCTGCGTGCGAATTTCGATATCCTTGATCGCTATGTGATTGCTACGACCTTACGTCGCGACGGTACTGATAAGTTCTTCCCGGACAAAAAATACTCTTACTTTCCATCTGTTTCGGTAGCGTGGAAAATTACAAACGAAAACTTCATGAAGAGTGTTAGTTGGATGGATTTGTTGAAACTGCGTGCCAGTTACGGTACAACCGGTAACGACAACTTAGGATCAAGTCTTTACGGAACTTATTCACCAAGTTTGGTGATTAAATTTGACGAAGGAAATGAAGTTTACTCTTCTTATGTGCAGAAAGGTGTAGACTATCCGAATGTAACTTGGGAGAAGACCGTAATGAAAAACGTCGGCCTTGATTTCTACTTGCTTAAAAACCGCGTTTCAGGTAGCTTCGATGTATTTCGCAATGATGTTACTGATATGTTGGGATATGCGAATACGGCAGGGCTTTCCATGTTCGGTACTTACCCGATTAACGGAGGACACATTCGCCGCCAAGGATGGGATGCTTCGTTAACCACCGAAAATATTAAAACATCAGACTTCTTATGGAGATCAGTTTTAACGCTGTCTAAATATAACTCGATTTGGAAGGAACGCTTCCCGAATTACGATTACAACGAATATCAACTTCGTAAGGATGAACCGACAAACGCTCGTTACTACTACAAAACAGCGGGCATGATCAATGCTGATTTGAGCAATATTCCTTCTTCTCAACCTGAGGACTATAGCAAAGCAGGTTTCCCGATTATTGTGGACGTGAACAACGACGGCGAAATTACAGTTGATGACGTGGTGATGAGTAATGAAGTTCCCAAAATTTATTTTGGTTTTGGTAACACGTTCACGTATAAAAACTGGGATTTGGATGTTTTCGTTTACTCTCAGCTTGGTGTTAACAAATATAACTACGCATGGGAATGGGCAGATGCAGCATCATTGGCCAACCAAACCAATAACGAAAATAAATATGCATTCGATTTGTGGAGTTCTGAGACCAACCAGGGAGGTCGTCTTCCAGGTTATGCTTATGAAGCTTCAGGTGTGTCGTTGCCGGGGGGGGCTGGTATCGATGTGATGTATCAAAAGGCATCTTTCCTGCGGTTCAGAAATATTACCCTGGGTTACAACCTGACTGGAAAACAGTTGGGTGCAGTTGGCAAATGGGTGAAAAACATTCGAATCTATGCTGATGCTCAAAACCCAATTACGATCACCAATTTCGAAGGATACGACCCTGAAGTGCGTAGCGGAGGTAGTCAAAAAACCTTCTCTGCAGAATATCCTCAGGCAAGAACTTTCACAATTGGTGCTAAAATCAATTTCAACTAATAAAACGGATTACAATGAAACTTAAGATATTTATCACACTTTTTATCGCAACAACTTTATTGTTTTCAAGTTGCGAAGAAAATTTTGACCCTCAAATATACGGTAGTCTGAGTACAACCAACTTTCCGCAGTCCGAGGACGACTGCCAGGGATTATTGATGTCCTGTTACCAGCCATTTCACATTTATTGGGCATACAACTTATCCGGTACGTCACAGCGTAACTGGTATGTTCCGACTGGAGGTACACTTAAAATATTTGATGCAACTTCTGACTTGATGTCCCCATGGGTTATCAAAGTATGGGGTGGTTGGACTGATTTGACTGAAGCTAACTATGCAAACTGTCATCTATGGAGCCGCGCACCAAGTGATGCTAACCCAAACAGTTTGGAGAAAATCCGTGATGTAACCCGCTTTACAGCAATTATTGGTACGCTGGAAGATGTTGACTTTTTGTCGGATGCCAAAAGACAACAGTTTGTGGCAGAGGCTCGTTTCCTGCGGGGAATCATGATGTACAACTTATTCCACATGTATGGTCCTGTTCCGGTGCTTGTTGACCCTGATTTGGTAGGAACGGAAGACGGCGAACAAAACCTGGTGCGTCCTACGCTGGATGAAATGACTGACTTGATTACGGCAGATTTTGAATATGCGATGGAGTATATGTCCAATGATCAACCGAATGGCCGTTATACTGCTGATTATGCCCGTTACTGTGCGATGGTTCATTACTTGAATGAAGGCTACCATGTAGATGGTTATTACGATAAAGCGGTTCAAATGTATAATGAATTGAAGGCATCCGGTTACGGCTTGTATGAGGATGGTGGGGATGACTCGTATGCTGAGCAGTTCATGCAGGGGCATAAATTTAACCAGGAAGTGATTATGGCAGTTTCGGTAAGTGCTTCCGGTAATGGTTCTGCTGCCAATGGTAGCTTTAATCCAATTGCTTACTATTTGGTTCCTGACGATGCGGCAACAAAAGATGCTGATGGCAATCCTACACCATTTATGAAAAATGGTTGGAGACAAGCTTTCAACATATCAGCTGATTTTTACGATACTTTCGAAGATGGCGACTTACGGAAAAATACAATTCTTACTTCGTATCTGAAAAAGGATTTTACGATGGTAACCAGAGATGATTTGAATGATAAATGGAACGGTTTTGTTGTTAACAAGTATCCACAGGAGATCGATCAAAGTTACCAACCAACCGACTGGCCTCTGGCTCGCTGGGCCGATGTATTGTTGATGTATGCTGAGGCTGTAGCCCGCAAAACACAAGCCGTCCCAACAGGCGATGCTTTGTCAGGCGTTAATGACGTTCGTGATCGTGCAGGCCTTGATCCTCTAAGTGGGGACGCTGTTGCAAGTTATGATGGTTTTATGGATGCGCTGCTGATGGAGCGTGGTCACGAGTTGTTCTTCGAAGGCAAACGTAAAATCGATTTGATTCGTTTCAACAAATATCGTCACAACTGTACGTTGTATAAAGGAGAGACACCAACTCACCAGTACATTCCACTTCCTGATTATGCAATCGAGGAGGCTGCAAGCTACGGTGTGACTCTGACTCAAACTTTTGAACGAGCTGGCTGGAGTCAAGATAATTAAATAGGTATGTTACAAGAAGTCGGATGCCGGGCTGATTAATTCAGCTTCGGTATCCGACTAATTTGCTTTTAGTGAAAGAAAAAAGGTAGAAAATTTCAGATCTTTTCGAATGATGTAATTTTAATAAAATCAACTCATTTACGCGTCAATCACGAGATGGGTTAATGGACCGCTAAACCTAAAGGCCATGAAAAAATCGAATTATTCCAAATCAAACACCAAACTGAATGCTGCAATTCTACTTGCTTTAATATTGCTAACAGTAGCAATTCCTGAACGAAGTTTTGGTCAGAAAGAAAACAGACAGAGCTTAAATTATAAGCTGCTGGAACACGAAAACATTGGACGCGGCTTATATGTAACACCGCTGGTTTCCGGACAAAAAGTCTACAGTGGGGAAGGAACATTCGATGCCGGAAAAAGAAAAGTATATATCGGATGGCGATTATTGGCCACAGATCAGGAAAGTATCGGTTTTAATGTCTATCGCCTGAATGAGACCGGTGCATCCACAAAATTGAATCAAAAGCCAATAACAAGCTCAACGAACTTTATTGATGCAGACTTGTCGGAGGGGGATAAATTTCGGTACAAGGTCATTCCCGTCATCGATGGCAAAGAAGCAGAGAAACTCCAGACTCAGGCTCTTCTTGTTGATTTTAGCCAACCGGTTATCGACTACCAATCCATAAAGTTAACTGACGAACATACATTTGAAAAAATTGCCTGTGCCGATTTAGATGGCGATGGTAATCTGGATTTCATAACCAAATATCCTGGTGGAAATATTGATCCTTGGTACTTGTACTGGAAGCCTAGTCCAGGAACCTATAAATTGGAAGCTTACAAAAATAACGGCGAACACCTGTGGACCTACGATATGGGTTGGGCAATTGAGTGGGGAGCCTGGTATTCGCCCTACCTTGCCTATGATTTCAACGGCGATGGAAAAGCCGAAGTAGCCATAAAAAGCGGTGAAGCTGATCCTCGGAATGAAGAGGGCAAGGTGATGACCGGGCCGGAATATCTGACGATTCTGGATGGAGCAACAGGAAAACAAATCGCCCAATCCGATTGGATTCCGAGAGAGCCATTCTTCGAAGTGAACGATCAGCATGCTTACAATTTTGCATCGCGTAATCAATTGGCCGTGGCCTATTTGGATGGAGTGCATCCACATATTATCGTCCTTCGGGGTACCTATAATTTGATGATGGTGCGTGCCTACCGGTTAATTGGCAGCGAGCTGAAGCTGGTATGGGACTGGGATAACAGGAACCTCCGTGACGATCTCAATAACTACTGGGGGCAAGGCGGGCATTGGACAATTGCTGCCGATGTTGATCAGGATGGGAAAGATGAACTTATACTGGGCTCATGTGCACTTGATGATGACGGAACAAGCTTGTGGACTACCGGCATGGGACACAATGATGCAGCCTATGTTGCTGATTTATTGCCTGGACGAGATGGTCTGGAGATATTTTATGACATGGAAGCTCGCTGTGAAAACGGGAATGGAATGTGCATGGTCGATGCGAAAACCGGTGAAATTATCTGGGGAATCGATTTCCCAACACACCATATTCATGGCCGAGGATTATGCAGTGATATCGATCGGGTACACCCGGGGAGGGAATGTTATGGTGTTGAAATTGCTCCTTTTGAGGGAAAACGGCCAGATTTTGCCGTGATGCTAAACAGTAAAGGCACGATTTTATTCCCATACTTAGTGCATTTTGGGATACTGATAATCAGAGGGAGTTGGTTGGTGACGGTAAAATATTCGATTACAAGGGGACAACAGTTTTCAATACAACGGTTGAAGGTGAAATTATCGCCATTGCAGATATCTGGGGTGACTGGAGAGAGGAAATCATCACGTCTGTTCCTGGCGAGATTCGGATTTACAGTAGTACGATCTTGGCGAATACGCGTAACACCTGTTTGTTGCAGGATCCGATCTATCGGAATGATTTCGCGCATTCCTCAGCCGGATATTATCACGTGCCTATGACTACTTACGAAATCCCTTTTATTCATTGATAAAGTCAAAAAGTGAGATGAAGCGTATTCAAACTAAATTTTGGTTCTTCTGTATTCTTCTGTTCTTGTTTCATCCTGATATTAAAGCGCAATCGGTGCCGTACAAAAACGATTATGCGTTTGGGCTTGATGTGTCGTTTGTTAAACAGAAAGAAGACAGCGGAGAAAAGTATTATGATGTTGATGCCAGTCAGAAGTCAGCCTTGCAGATCTTTCGTGACCATGGATTTAATTGGGCAAGAATCATGATCTGTAATGAACCTGTAAGCGATCGCCTGACTCAGGCTTTGGCCTACGCGATTCAAGCAGCCAAAGACGTTCGGAAATACGATTATCATTTTGTTTTGGATATGATGTTTTCAAACGGTTGGGCTAATCCTATGAAACAACCTGTTCCGGTTTTGTGGGCGAATATGTCTCATCAACAGAGAACAAAAGCTGTTTATGAGTATATCTATCATGTGCTATCTGCATTGAAAAAAGAAGGTGTCTTTCCAGAAATCGTTCAAATTGGGAATGAAATTAGCAATGGTTTCCTTTGGCCTGCCGGCCGGGTATATTTCGGCAATGACGATGACAGCGAATGGGAACAATTCACCGATTATTTAAAAGCGGGGATTGATGCGGTTCATAATGTAGAAGCCCCGGGGCATAAGGTGAAAGTTATGCTCCATGTGGACCATGGCGGTGATGTCGAGCTTTCTCAAACATTCTTCGATAAGATGAAGGAATTCAAGGTCGATTACGATGTGATTGGTTATTCTTTTTATCCCTGGTCGCATGGTACGCTGCTTGATTTGCGGGATAATCTTAGCATGACCGCATTGCGCTACGGCAAAGAGATATTTGTAATTGAAACAGGCTATTACTGGCGGCAAAGTGACTACTTTAAAAATATAGCTCCCCCTTTTCTCGAAACACCCGACGGTCAACGAGATTGGTTTGAGGCAGTAAATGAAGTCGTTATGGAAACCCCCAATGGATTGGGACGAGGTGTTTTCTGGTGGGAACCGATGTTTTCAGGTCGGGGCTTCTTCGATGATGAATCCAATGTGGCCAAGCCAATCGTAAAAGCATTTGAAAAATATAGTTTCCCAATGAAAAGAGCAGACGGACAAAGCCGGATTTATAAATCCGAAAGCAACAAAAAAACACCAATTATGGGGTGGAGCAGCTGGAACAACTTCCGCGTGAATATTGATGAGCAGATGATTAAAGAACAGGCCGATGCAATGATTGCCTCTGGCTTGTATGATGCAGGCTATCGGTTTATCAATATTGATGATGGTTATTTCGGAGGGCGTGACTCAACCGGAAAATTGTTTGTTGATCGGTCGAAATTTCCATCAGGGATGGAATCCTTAGTCGAATACATTCATGGCAAAGGATTGAAAGCAGGAATCTATACTGATGCCGGCCAAAATACTTGCGGCTCTATTTGGGACAATGATAAAAATGGAATTGGGGTTGGTATATACGGGCATTTGGCAGACGATTGTAATCTCTTCTTTAGAGAGTGGAGATTTGATTTTCTGAAAGTAGATTGGTGTGGTGGCGAGAAAATGGGACTCGATGAGGAGACAGAATACACCCAAATTATTGATGGAGTGAAAGCCATTGACGATGACATTGTGTTCAATATTTGTCGCTGGCAATTCCCGGGCGAATGGGCCATTATGAAGGCCGATTCATGGCGAATATCAGGCGATATTCAAGCCAAATTCTCATCTATCCTGTCAATAATCGATCTCAATGCTGATTTGGCGAAATATGCATCACCAGGGCATTACAACGATATGGATATGTTGCAGGTTGGCCGTGGAATGAGCTACGACGAAGACAAAACACACTTCTCCATGTGGTGCATGTTAAACTCTCCTTTGTTGGCCGGTAATGATTTGCGCTCAATGTCGGAGCAAACGATAGAAATTTTAACAAACAAAGAAATAATTGCCTTGAATCAGGATTCCGGTTTTAAGCAGGCAACCCGACTTTTTTCTGAAGATCAGGTGGATGTTTGGGTAAAGCCGTTGGGAAAAGAAGGTCGATCAAAAGCCATTGCTATCATGAATCGGGGGGAGGGCGAAGTTGATTTTAAACTTGATGCAGCAAGATTGGAAATCGATAAAAATACCACCATTCGGGATCTATGGAAACATGAAGATTTGGGAACGATAGGCGAGGAACGGGACTTCAAAATTCCGGCCCATGGTATTGTCGTGTTAAAGGAAAAGCTGTGATTCGTAATTAGAACGACAATCACATCATTGATGTAAATGAAGTGTAGCATATTTCAATTGGCTACCTGAGGCAAATTCTAATGGATTCGGGCATTTCAGATGTGGGGTATGAGATCGTTTGTTCGTCTATTAAATAGATCAGACTCTCTCCGAAGTTTTGATTTAACTGGATTAACATCGAATAAAACCTAAGTAAACAATTGACTATGAAATTAAACAGTATTGCAGATATTCTCTTGAACCGGCAGGTGAAAAAAAATTGGCGACTTTTTGTCGGTGTTTTTATATTGCTGATTTTTTATGTAAACGTTAATGCCAGGGATACCTTCATTATCTCATCGTCAAGTAAAATAGCCGAAATCGTCGTCAACGAAACAGGGGTAGTAGAAACGGCAGCGAAGATGTTCGCAAAAGATGTTGAAGCGGTTAGTGGCCGGACTCCCATGCTTGTATCTCAAAGTGAATCTGACTTCCAGATCAAAGTTGGTACGTTGGGGGTAGATGACAAATTTGACCAGATCTGTAAAGAGAATGGTATCGATGTAGCTCAACTGAAGCAAAAGTGGGAAAGCTATGTGGTGAAAACTGTTTCTGCGGATAACCGGCAAACACTGCTGGTGGCAGGAAGCGATTCGCGCGGTACAGCTTACGGTTTAATGGAACTCAGTCGGATGATCGGTGTTTCTCCCTGGTATTGGTGGGATGATGTTGAACCGGCCAAAAAGGAAACTTTAGCTTTGTCCAATGATCTACTGCTTGAAGATGGCCCCAAAGTCAAATTTCGCGGTATCTTTCTGAACGACGAAGACTGGGGCTTACAACCGTGGGCCGCCAAAACCCTTGAACCCGAAACCGGGGATATTGGACCCAAAACATACGAGAAAATATTTGAGCTATTGCTTCGCCTGAAGGCCAACTCAATATGGCCGGCTATGCATCCTTGTACCCATGCGTTTTACACCATTCCGGGTAATCAGGAGATGGCCGCAAAATACCAGATTTTTATCGGAACCTCACATGCTGAGCCAATGCTTCGGAATAATGTTGACGAGTGGGATCATGATCAGTATGGCGAGTACGATTATTCGATCAACGCTGATGTGGTAAAGAAGTATTGGAAAGGTCGGATCGAAGAATTGACGAACAACGACAAATACATTGT
>QKCF01000310.1 GCA_003246935.1 Sunxiuqinia sp.
GCATATGGAAGAAATTCGGCATCAATTTCATCCGAGCTGAAATAAGCCTGCAACTCTTGTTCTTCGCTCAGGCTGCTTTGCCCGTCGAAGAAATGCTCCAGTAATTCTTTGATGCGATTAGTTCCCATAGTTCTGCTTTATTAATTCATCTCTCACTTTTTTTCGGGCTCTTGACAGGTTTACCCGGATGGCATTTACTGTCAAGTCCGTCATTTGTGCAATTTCTTCGTACTCATATTGCTCGATATCGCGCAGGTGCATCACCGTGCGCTGAATGTCGGGCAAATCACTAATTAATTTTCGAACCAAGCAAGCGGATTCTGAAAGTTCAATTTCGTTTTGCAGATCTTTACTTTCGAGCGCTTTTTGTTTTAGAAAATCGTCTTCGGCCAATATTGGCTTTTTCGCTTTGAACAAATCCAAACAACGGTTGCGAGTCATCCGCATAGCGAAAGCTTCCACATTGTCTACTTGAGCCAGCTGGTCTTTTTTCTGCCACAGTTTCAGGAATACATCCTGAATAATGTCGCGTGCCTGTTCCTCGTCGTGCAGCAGTTGCGAGGCAAATCGCATCAGCTTACTGCTTAAAGGAAGCACCTTGGTTTTAAATTCGCTGGCTAGCATCCGCTTGTTTGTTTTGTTTCACTCAAATTTATGACGAGTGGAGCGGATTTTCATTACATGGGAGGGAAATGTTTTTTTGAGAGCTATTTTATTATGCGGTATGTTGAGGGTTGAAAAGCTTTTTAAATACCATGACTCCAGTACCTTTCAGACCGGAATGCTCAGCCAATTCTGAGATTTCAATACGTACATTTGAAAAGATATTTTCGAGGCAATATTGCTGTAAGGCCTGTTGGATGGTTACCAGCAGATATTGTTTGGGAACCGTTAGAGGACCACTGAGTAGAATTAGTTCCGGGTTGTAAAGTTGGATGAGGATTGACAGCCCCCAAGCCAGGTTTTTTCCGAGTGTGTTAACCAAGTTGATGGAAAGCTCGTCGCCTTTTATTGCACTGTTGATAACATCTTTGACCGTGAGTTCTTCAAGGCGGTTGTTAAAGTCGTTTGTTAACTGCGAAATTGTTTCGTTCGTAATTGCTTGTTTCGCCAAGTTCAATAAATGTCGGGCACCGGCGATTGTTTGTAAGCAACCCCGTTTTCCACAATCACACAGCTCGCCGTCTTCGACCATCCGGATATGACTAAATTCTCCGGAACAACCATTGCTGCCGGCAAAAATTTCACCATTAATAATCATACCCAGACCAAGGCCCCAGCTCCAGTTGATAACGAGTGTGTTTAGGGTATTCTTGGCTTTGCCGAACACAAACTCACCGAGGGTCTGCATGCGGGCATCATTTTCAATATAAGTTGCAAGTTTGAAGTGTTTTGAAACTTGTTCTGCAATGTTTCTGTTTTTCAGCTTTTTGATTGTTTGGTTTAATCCGTTACGCGGATCGATTAAGCCCGGCATACAAATGCCAATGGCGTGGATCTTGGATTTTACAATGCCTGACTCATTCTGCAATTGGTTAAAAGCCAGATCAAGCTTCTCGATAAAACCGGAATCGTTAATGTTGGTGTCAAACTCGGCAATCTCGCTTGAAAATTCGTTGAGGCAATTTAAAAGCACAGCTTTTGCCTTGTATTGATCCATTTCAACAGCAAGGATGTAAAATGCATCGCCGCTTAAACTGTAAAGTACTGGTTTTCGGCCTCCGCTTGATTCGCCGGTCCCGGTGATAAAGACTACATTTTCCTCAATCAGTTCGTTTAAAACAGCCCGGGTAGATGGCAGGCTGATAGCAAGTTTTTTACTCAGGTGAACAGCCGATTGTGGGCTTTTTTTGTAAAGTAACCGAATGATCTGCATGCGCAGATTGTGCCGTTTTAATTCACTTAATGCTTGGTGTTGGGGGTTTTTTATAGATTTTGCAGACATGGGTTTACAGTAGCTAGTCTCAAAAGTACTGAATTATTTTCTTTTTATGATAGTCTTTCTTGTTATACAAGTTCGACAGGTAGTTTAGAAAGGAAACAAAAAAGGTTCCGGCATAAAACCGGAACCGCTTTTTGATATATTCAGTCCAAATAATATCTTAGTTATTTACGTCCCAGAAGATTTTAGTATCACGAGTGTCTTCAGCTTTAACAGCTTCATAGTTGGTGCTGTTGTATGAGCTTTCGTCTGACGGATACAATAAGCGAGTTGGAGGTGTTTCATAACCAACCAGGGTTGCTTCAGGGAATGTGATTGCAGGATAACCTGTACGACGGTATTCAGACCACGCCTGAATAGACTGTAAAAATCCGAAGTGTAACCACTTTTGAGTATAGATTTTTTCCAGTTTTTCGGCACTCGTACCAGTGTAGGCTGCATCTGTGTTTGTTGCAAAATCTTCAACTACTGAATCTGCAGGTTTGTCAACTGTAGTTAAACCTGTTGAGTTCAGATTATTCAGATAGTAGTAGAAGCTAACTGATTGTTCAACAGCTTTGGTGTAAGCTGCTTCAGCATCGCCGCCACCCCATCTTTCGTAAGCTTCTGCTTTCAGGAAGTTAACTTCTGAAGCAGTGATTGCGATTCCCGGAAGTTGTGGGTTTTGCAAGAATGTAGTTGAGTCAAGGATTGAATAATTCATATAGTTATTATCAATCTCAGTTGATGTGAATGTGATTGGCATTGCTGCGTAGTCTTCATTCTGTACGAATGTACCATCAGTTGTTTTACCGTATTTGTCGAACATGACCGGAATACGAGGGTCGTTTGTTGGTAACATCACTGTATTCAACATGTAATCCGGTGCATAGTGACTTGGTAACTCAGTTAACGCACTGTTCAGGTTATCGGTGTAGTCAGTCAATGGCTGCAATAAAATATCGCTGCTTTCCGGATCGTAATCAGCTACATTGTTTCCGTCAACCAAAGGGTAGCTGCTTGGATCGTTCAACATGACAGTGATTTCTTGTTGTGCTGTCGTTTCATCAACATTTGAAATACGCATCAATAAGCGCAGACGCAATGAGTTGGCATAACGTTGCCATTTACTTACGCTTCCGCTAAGCATGATGTCGTATTTTGAAAAAGTAGCAGAAGTTGAGGCAGAGGCGAAATATTCACCAATCTCTTTCAGTTCAGCAATGAATTCTGTGTAAAGAGCTTCTTGATCATCGAACGCAGCGTTGTCAATGATGCTGGCTGTTTCCAAACTTCCGGCTTCGCTGTAAGGAATGTCTCCCCACATATCGACCATTTTAGAAGCTTCGTCAATCAATACCAATTTACCGGCATTCATGAATAGATCCATGCTTTCCTGTTCGCTTTCACTTAAAGCGTCGTAGGCTACACCCATGGCTTTGTAAGTACTCAATACACCACTTCCGTTGCTGTTTGCAACATAGAAGTTGTTCCAGTATTGTTGCGTATAGCTGGTGTTTGCTTTGTATTTACCGCTTGAGTTTGAAAAGAAAGCAGTTTGTGTGTACACCCCAGGTTGCATTAGTAAGAAAGTACGAACGTTCCAGTAGTTAGGACGAACACGGTTGTTGTTCAACATTCGGGTGAAAAATCCGGGAATGCTGGCCTCGGTCGATTTTTCAGGGTTGTTGTAGCGCTCTTCCAGTTCATCGGTACATGCTGTCGCTATCAGTACCAGTGAAGCAATAAGCGTATATAATAAAAATCTGTTTTTCATGTCTGTAAGTATTTAAATTAGAAACTTGCATTCAACGAGATACCGAAGCTTCTTGATGCAGCTGTTGAACCTACATCCACACCTTGAGACCACCATTTTGTTCCAAGCGGAGCTTCAGGATCTAAGTTTTCCAGAGTTCTCCAGATGTAGAACAAGTTGCGGCCAACCAAAGCGACACGCAGGTTGTTTAAGTGCAGTTTGTCTGAAATTTTTGTAGGGATTTTGTAGCCCAAAGTTACTTCACGCATTTTGATGTAGCTGTTGTCGAAAATAGCTCCTTCGCGGTTCCATGTAGCACCACCCCAGTCGAAGGTGTTCATGTAGTAGCTTGCAGCGTCAACAATCTGAGTGTTCTTTTCACCCGTTGATTGAACAACACCGTCCAACATTACACCGTCGTTGTAAGTAACACCGTCTTCAACGTAAGTTAAACCACCGTGTTCAGCATCGCGGTATTGCATTGAGTTTTCAAGCAAACCAGCACCACGCATGTATTTCATACTAGGTGAAATCATTTTTCCACCAATACGGTAGTCGATAGAGAAGTCAAGAGAAAATCCTTTGTATGATAATGTGTTAGAAAGACCACCAACGGCATCAGGCATAATGTTACCTGCTTTTACATATTTTGATTGGTCGATCACATATAGACCATCGTCGCTGATCAGTCTGTTGCCTTCGCTGTCTTTTGCGATGTCGTATACATAAATGTTACCTAAACGTTCACCTTTACCGGCTACCAGTTTAATAGCTGATTGCTCTGCAGTGTAGAATACAATCTCGTCGATTCCCTGAGACAAGCTGTTAACTTTACTTCTGTTTACAGAGTAGTTAAAGCGAACATCCCATTTGAAACCGTTTTTGAAAATAGGTGTGCCGTTGATAGAAAGTTCGAATCCATTGTTGCCGATTTCACCAACGTTAACCAATTGGCTTGATGCACCAACAGATGCTGCAGTTGACAATTGAAGAATCTGGTCTTCGATTTTGTTGTTATAGTAACTTACGTCGAATCCTAAACGGTTATCCAGGAACTGAGTTTCCAAACCAAATTCGTATTCTTTTTTACGCTCTGCTTTCAGGTTAGCGTTACCATAGCTGCTGCTTAATGCCAATTGAGGAACTGATCCGTTAATTGTTTGCAGTGAGCTTTGAGTGTAAGAAATGTTTGACTCGTACATTGGAGGTGCGTTACCTACAATACCGTAAGAAGCACGGAATTTACCGTAGTTGAAGAATTCAGGCAAATTCAGTACATCGCTGAAAATAACACTACCGTTCACAGAAGGGTAGAAATAAGAGTTGTTTGCAGAAGGTAATGTTGAAGCATATTCCTGACGGGCTGTACCTTCAAGGAACAAGAAGTTTTTATAGCTCATGCTCAACATACCCAAATAGGCATATTTCAACATTTCTTTACGAGTGTAGCTTGTTGACAAAACACCGTAAGAGTTACTTAAGCTGAACCAGTTTTCAGTAACCAAACCACTAGTAGTAGATGAGCTCTCGTCTTTGTAGCTTTCATCGCGTGATTGGAAACCTCCGCTAACTGACAAGTTGAAGATGTCGTTGAAATTTTTGTTGTAGCTTAAAAGCATGTCAGTGTACAGCACTGAGTAGTGTCCGCTTGTTACATTGTAACCACCGGTACTACTACTTGAACTGTTGTAAGCAGTTGGATATTCAGTGTATTGTTTTTGTTCTGAACTGGTACCTGTATAGTCGCTACCAATACGGCCACGGAAGTGCAGGTTGTCCACAATATCCCAGTTCATTGTAGCGCTACTGATCAAACGGTTTTCAGTTTCAACGTATTTGTTTTTCATCTGTTGCCAGAAGAAATCCAACAAGTTAGTTGCACGCATTGAATAAATGAATGCATCTTCAGTACGTTCGCTACCGTATGTTGCGTATTTGTAGCCTTCAGCAGTTTGGAAACGTTTCTTCATTAACGAAATGTCTTCTGTACGGCTAAAGAATCCGCTGAAAGATCCAAGTACCTGTCCCAGTTGGTATGGACGGTTATTGGTGATTGTGTTAATGTAGTTTGCGAAAACATCAAAGCTTAATTTGTCGCTCATTTTTAATGAACTTGTCAAGCCGAACGTGTTTTTTTGTTGCTCACTGCCTTCTTGTGTTCCTTGGTAATCCAGGCGAGAAGCAGTAAAACGGTAGTTCAGTTTTTCTGAGTTATCTGAAATCGCAACGTTAACGTTTGATGTCAAACCTGTGCGATAGATGTCTTTGTAGTTGTCTTTGCGGGCGCTGTATGCTCGTGTTGAACCATCCCACCAGGTAACCATGCGTCCATCCATTTTAGGACCGAAGCCACCGTAAGCACGGAAGTAAGGGCGAACACCCGAAGGTGATGAAGAATCTTCAATCCAACCTTCAGCAGTAGCACCCAATGCTACGTTGTTGCCACGGTCGTAACCCGGACCATATACGTTCTGGAAGTTTGGAGTATAAGCCACTTCTTCAACAGACAAGTTGTAGTTTAAGTCAACACCAAGACCTTTTTTCTTAGTACCTTTTTTAGTGGTAATTACGATCACACCACTGGCAGCATCAGAACCGTAAAGGGCAGTTGCACTGGCACCTTTTAAAATGTTCAGGCTTTCAATATCGCTTGGGTTGATGTCCAAAGCACCGTTACCACGGATACGTTGGTCATCCCAGTAGTTGTTGTTGTTGGCACCGCCTGCTCCGTATTGAGCATCGTTACGGATTACAACACCGTCAACAACATAAAGAGGTTGCTGGTTGTAGTTCAATGAGTTGATACCACGAATCTGTACGTTACTGGCACTGGTTGCACCACCAGGAGCAGTTGTAATTTTTACCCCTGAAGCTTTACCGTAAAGAGCAGAAGTAAAGCTTGTTGCACCAACTTCTGATAATTGTTTAGAAGAGATTGTACTCATGGCATAACCAAGCTCACGTGCCTGACGTTTGATACCCATTGCAGTTACAACGACTTCGTCAACGTTCTGAATGTTTTCAGCCATAACCACTTTCAATGTAGTTTGGTTGCCTACTGTGATTTTTTGAAGTTCGTAACCAACGAACGAGAATAGCAATACGCTGCTTTCGCTTGGTACTTGTAATTGGAAATTACCATCAAAATCGGTAATCGTTCCTTTTGAAGTTCCTTCGATTGCTACAGCGACACCAATTAATGGCTCTCCGTTTTCATCGGTAACGGTACCACTAACAAGTTTTCCCTGATTTTGCTCTGTTCCGGCCAGATCTGTTTTGTTAGCCGGGCTGCTTGCTTGTGCATTCGTGATAGCACATAGTCCCAGGACCACCATCATTAGTCTTAATGATCTTTTCAGACCAAAATGAGGGGATCGTAACAAGGTTCTTTCCATAAAAAATTGAATTAATGTTTGTAGTTCACTTTGCTTGAAAACTGGTGTAATAAATGAGTGTTTTTATCTATAGTATGTACTGTCGTTTCTACTGAAGATGGGGCGAGGTAATTTCCCATTATGCAGATTGGATTCGGGACCCTTTTATGAAAATTCGGTTTATAATTCTCATTTCCATCATTTTTCAATTAATTTTTATTAACGATCTGGGAGCAATATTAAGGAATTTTTGCATTTATGAATCTACACTTTAGAAAAAAATTTCAAAAGAAATATTCAAAAGAAAATTAAATACAAATCATTTGTTTGTAATTATTGGGTGATTGGTGCGTTCTTTTTATTAATAATGGTTTATGTTTTTTGCTTGTAAGACATTGTTTAATAGCTATTAGTGTGTTAGGATATCGAACGTTTTATGTTTATTTTGTATTTGATGATTAACGGACTTTATTGTCTTTTGTTTTGGTTTGTCTGCTTAAGTATTTTTTAACAAATGGATTTGTTTTTGGTCTATTTTTGTTGTTTTTTGATTGATTGTAGGGATAAATTACAGCGAAATGGCGGAAGACGAAATCTGTTGATTGCGTTTCGATGTGTAAGTTTATTTTAATGGTATTCAAAATGGGTTTTTGCTTCATTCGTCTATCTTTGTCTCCGTAAATGAAAAATCCTGATAGATGAATGATCGTCCTTTGATACTGATTACGAATGATGATGGTATATATGCGAAAGGTTTAAAAGAACTCACCGAAGTTATGAGGCTTTTTGGCGATGTGGTTGTAATTGCTCCCGAAGCAGCTATGTCGGGTATGTCGAATGCCATTACAACCGGAAAGCCTTTGCGCGCAAGTAAACTGGAGGAAGAAGAAGGTTATATTGAATATAAATGTAGCGGGACTCCGGTTGACTGTGTTAAAATGGGCTTTAATCAATTGCTCGATCGTCATCCTGATTTTGT